>NZ_JAUBRA010000062.1:0-42162 GCF_036701555.1 Microcoleus sp. Pol10D4 | reverse complement strand
CCTGGCACATCTCTTGATGAAATTATTCGTGCTTATTGTGCAGTCTAGTGTCTCATACTTATTTGAAATGACTATAATTTCTCGATCGACCTTTAAGATTTTTGCTGTATTATTTCTAAACCGTTCTCTGTGCAAATTCCGTGCAGCGGTTTGTCCCAGGAGTCAACTGGTAGCTGGGCGAGCAAGGCAAATTCAAAGATAATGCCGATCGCAATTTTTGATTCCCACTCAGCTAAACTGAGCATTCGATCGTAATAGCCGCCGCCGTAGCCCAAGCGATAGCCGCGAACATCGCAGCCTACTGAGGGTACGAGCATTAAATCTACTTCTGAGTGGTCTATTTTAGGAGCATCGGGCAGGGGTTCGAGTATGCCATAAGCTCCAGTATGTAAAGCATCTCCTGGCTGCCAGATGTGCCAGGATAGCTCTTTGCCGACACAGCGGGGAAATCCCCATTTGCGGGGAGTTACAAATAGGGGACTTAAATCTGGTTCTTGGCGACAACAGAAGTAGGCGAGGATTGTTTTTGCTTGGGTGAATAAGGGCGACTTTTGCAGGTGATTGCAGATGCGATCGCTCTTTTGTCTCCATTCTTGTGCTGATAGGGATTTGCGGGTGTTGAGGAGCGATTTTCTTAATTCGGTTTTAGTTAATGAAGGTTCAGCAGTATTCATATTTGCGATCGAATCTATCGTTTGAGTTCCAGTCCGACAGAGGTTTTCAACCGCTGTCTCACAGCGAAAGTCCTCTAAAAGAGGACTACAATTAATTGCGTTTTCATCACATTCTGTAGTCGTTTTAACCGACTTTAGCTTTGAGGCAGGGGTTGAAACCCCTGCCGGACTGCCGGACTGTCGGAAAGTATCAACAAACTGGATTTGATATTACATATTGTCTCACCACAGGACAAACGCTGAATAGCGTTTCATTTTCCTGTTCTTCTATTTCAACTAGCGATCGCCTCCCCAAAGATTGCAGCCCATTGAATAAGTCGGAGGGCGATAAATCGGCATCTTGTAGCAATTGCTCTATTGAAACTGAATTTGCTTCGCGACTGAGGCGGCTGATGAGTTTTTTCTCTAATTCTGACAAACGATTTATCTGCGGGTGCAATGTTGCTGCCAATTCTTCCCCTAAGAAGAGCATATCATATTTCAAAAATTCTGCAACCCTACCTCGGAATATTTCTTGAATGGTGGTGGCGACTATTTTCAACCACAATGGATTGCCTTGATAGGAGTTAATTAGGTTTTCCCATGTTTCGGGATTGAGTAAACTTTTTTGTCGGAAAATTTCGGCGGCTGCTGTACCTATGCCTTTGAGTTGTAAGCTGCGAACTGGTGATTTTTCTCCTTTTAAGGCGGTAATTTCTCTGGGTGGTTCCCAACTATTGAGGATTAAACAACTGTTGTGGGTTGTTTCTCCGATTTGTCTGAATAGGATGCTGTAATTTTCGCATTCTGGGCGGTAATTTCCTGCTAATTGTCCGCTGCTGAGAATGGTTTGCACGTCGTCGATGATAATGAGACAGCGGTTTTTTCGCAGAAATTCCATTAACAGGGAAAGTCGATCGGGAATGCTGGTAGGGAGTTCGATTTCGGGTTTATTTGAGAGAAATTCTAGGAGATTTTTTAGGGTAGTTTCTAAGGGTGGGGAGTGGCGGAGACTTCGCCAGATGACGTATTCAAAGTTATGCTGAATTTTTTGGATGAGGTGGAGGGAAAGTGCGGTTTTGCCAATACCGCTAATTCCTAATATTGCTGCGAGGGTGCACTTTTCTTGGACGATCCATTTTTCCAGGGTGGCGAGTTCGGATGTGCGATCGCACAAGGATGAAATATGAGGTGCGTCTGTTAAGTCTAGTCGGGTTTGGGGTTGGGAGGTGTCTGAGGTGGGGGTTGAGGGCGATCGGGTTTTGGGCCTTTCTGAAGCTTGGGTATCTGTACAAACATTGACGTTACCAATGTGTAGAAAATCATTCCCAAAATTTGATGATACGATGAATAATTGCCGTCTCTCAAGTGCCGCTCGTAAATTCGATGGAGTAACTTCTTCACCTAATACATTTGATAAACGCTTCCATAATTTTGAAGCTACATTCCTGACGTGACCTTCGCTACAATGGGATGTTTCTGCGATTTGAGAGTATTTTTGACCTTCCCATACACCCCCCAAGATAGCTTCTTGCAGATCCTCCAAATGTTCTCCCGTCTTAGCGAAAACCAGGTCATCGGCAAATCTCAAGACTTCTTTAACGTCCATCGGTGACTTAAGTTTAGGGGTTTGGCCTATTATACCTGCTATTTTATGACATTTTATGACATGGATGGCAACATTTGACTTTTTTTGAGAGTTAGCGTCAGGTACAACAACTTACATTGTCTGACGTTTTATGACTGGACATCGCTGTGAATATAATGATATTATTCAAAGATAAGCGATAATTTTCCGCTAATAAACTATAGCAAAACATTAGATTATTAAGCTCATGGCTAACGAATCCAAAAAAGAACCCAAGCTGAAATGTTCGCTGTCGCAAGAACAAAAGGAGATAGTCAAAGAGGTTGCTGATGTCATTGATAAGCATCGAAGAATTGTGAGAAAAATAACGGGTTAAAGCTAATAAATAGTTGTTTTTTTGCCTCGTATCGATATGAGAAATGATTTGAGTGGGTTGGAAATAATCCGACTATTTTTTGAACTGCTTTTTCAGCTAGTTGACTAAGAGTATTGATTTGTAGATATTTGATCCTAAAAGGAAAGAATCATGGATGCACTCGTAGCAGCAATCACACAAATTTTAGATTACATTCACACCCAAGGCCCAGACGCGATCGCGCAGCTAACGGCACTACTCGAAGCTCTCAAAGTGGGATCTGTTTCTGTTGCGGCTCTGTTTGGCTTAATTGCTAACGGACCCGCTGTTATTGAATTTCTTAGCCAGGTGATAGCTTTAATCAGTTCAGGTGCTGGTGTTACGGAAATAGCCACAGCGATCGGCTCCTTGGCAGGCTCACTGGGATTATCTATTGAGGCTGTCATCCATATCTTACAAATGATCGGCGCTTTCTTGCTGGCATTTTAAATATATCAAAAGCGATCGCCCTTCCTTAACTGAGGCGCGATCGCTCTCGGCGTTGCTTAATCAGGATATCAAAAAAATAAGTTGAAAATCCCCAAGCTTTGTCGATACTGGTTTCTATGACTGGCATAATTAGCATTTCATACCGTAAATCAGCAACGCCTCTTATTCCTACTGACTACTGACTAATGACTACTGACTAATGACTTCATTTACTGTACTTGAGAGCCGTGGGCGCGGGGGTCGGAGCTACTTGTTTTCACAGGCCCTGTGGGGGGAGTAAAATTAGAAACTTGACCACCAGCTTGGGCGTGTGGCAGAGGTTTTCCTGCAATTAAAGCTTCTAAGTTAGCTTCCATAATACTGCGCGGCATTTCGCCCATCGTTTCCGCAACGGCGCTGCCTTTATCGTTCAAATAGACAAAGTGCGGAATGCCATCTACTCGATATTTGGTGATTTCTGGCAGCCATTTGTCATTGTCTACATTCAGCATCACAAAATTCATCGGTTCGGCATATTTCTGTTTGATTTCGCTCAGATCCTTAGCCATTGCCTGACAGCTACCGCACCAATTAGCATAAAATTCCATGAGTGTCGGTTTGCCGTTTACCAAAGCTGTTTCTAATGGCGTTGAAGCTTTTGCCATGTCGGTGAGACTGCTTGACGGCGTTTGGGTTTGCAGCCCGAAGAAGATGGATATTGAAAGGGCGATCGCAGTTAACACGATCAATAAGTTTCTGAGGCGCGTGGCGACTTTTGTTTCAGGATTTTTGGCGGCGGGGGCGACAGTTGATTTGGGTGAATTCTGGGTCATAAAATAAATTGCGCTTTGATGTCTATGTTTTTATTTTAAATAATAGATTCAGATTATACCACATTTTGAGATAATCAGACCCATCTCATAAAAATTTGTGCTAAAGGCAGTAATTAGATTAAGTGCGCTAAAACAGAAGATAACAAAGATTGTTTGTAAATTACCGAGGACTTGCAGGGTGAAAAAACGGGTAACACTGACGTTTCCCCAACGATCGATCCAAATGCCTGTCACCTATCGACTGGCAAAGGATTTTAATGTTGCAGCGAACATTATCCGTGCTCAGGTGGCTCCCAATCAAGTGGGCAAACTGGTGCTAGAGTTATCAGGGGACATCGACCAACTAGAAGCGGCGATCGACTGGATGCGATCGCAAAACATAGGCGTTTCCCTAGCCAGTCGGGAAATACTCATAGACGAAGATATCTGCGTTGACTGCGGTTTGTGTACGGGGGTTTGTCCGACAGAAGCCTTGACCCTTGACCCAGAAAGCTTTAAACTAAGTTTTGCTCGATCGCGGTGTATCGTTTGCGAGCAGTGCATCCCTACCTGTCCGGTGCAAGCTATTTCTACTAACCTCTAGCCCCTGTACAAACTCCTCTGGATCATGATCTTTTTTTTGCAGGATTCTCCTAATTTTGCCATTGGATGAAAAAAAACTCTTGGGTTTCCCTAATTCTACTTTTTGTTACTTATTTCACTTTGGGCTGGAAATTATCTGAGTTTGATGTTCCCCCGCACCTGACTTGGTTTCTAGCCATAGCTTCAATTTTAGTGTTGGCTGTCGCCTTATCGTTCCCTTTGAGAGACATAAAAGCCTTAATTGT
This sequence comes from Microcoleus sp. Pol10D4, assembly GCF_036701555.1. NCBI lineage: Bacteria > Bacillati > Cyanobacteriota > Cyanophyceae > Oscillatoriales > Microcoleaceae > Microcoleus > Microcoleus sp. Pol10D4. Next base: position 37,438 of record NZ_JAUBRA010000062.1, on the reverse strand, counting down.
GCGGTGGTTTTCAAGTGATATCGGTGCTTTTCTTTCTATTATTGTAGGAGCTTTTGTGGCAGTGGTAGTTTTTACCTGGATGCACCTTTTTGCTACTTGTTTACTCTTGATTTCAGCCGGAGCTTTGGCAAGACTCGATATTCAAATATCTGGTTGGAAAGATTGGCGGGCTTTTGCGCTATTAGCTACCATTTCTTTAGCAGGTGTGGGACTGGGTGGAGCGATAGAGTTTTGGTCAAAGACAGGCAGGCTCGTATTCTCTTAATTGAGAACGGGAAATTCATCCAACCAAATTCTATAATTCGCAACGGATATTTAGCCGAAAACTATCAGATCGCCCATCAATGAAATACAGCTTATTTTTGTTCAATCCCCCACCCCCGGATTAATGCCCCGTTCCGCGCCGTAATCATAGCAGTTTTCCAGCCTCGTGAGGTACAGCATCTCAATTGCCGATTCCCCGTTGCGCGTTACTAATTCCCAATTACTAATTACCAATTACCACTTACCGACAAACCTGGAGTAGAAGTGAAAACCCCTAGGGCAGTATTGAACTGTAGCGACTGTTGCTCAAAATGTTATTGCCAAGAGCCCGCAAGTCCCGCAGCCAAAAACTTATCGCAATAAAAAAGCAGCTTTAGGGAGCTGCTAGTCAGAATGCATGAGGTATTGTTTTTAGAATAGGACAGGTTGAATTAGATCGGTGCTGGGTTACATTTTTTGATACGGGAGAGTTGATGAGTGAATGGACGATCGTAAAATCGTCACATAGCAGGGTAGCATTTATGCTAAATTTCCCGACAATCAAGTTAGCGTTTAACTGTCCTTGCGCCCTACAGCCCTTCAGCGGTGGGGCCATTTTATTTTTAGGGAGAACTCAATAGTCGGCTTTAACGCATCAGATGAGTCTGCCATTAGTTCTTGTATAAAATCTCCGCATCGCCACATCCTCATAATTATAAAAGTTACGCATCACATCCAGTCAAACCCGGTGGATTGCAAAATATTCGGTGGTTAAACGGACACACTTAGACAAAAACCAGTATTTTCACCGAAGTCCTACGATTTTAGATTTTAGATTTTAGATTTTAGATTTTAGATTTTGGGAATGAGTGATGAAGCTTGTGGTTTGGATCTTGCGTAGGGTCGCATTATTTTTGGGAACTTGTATCAAAAGTCCTCACAAACCTGTTATTTTCTCAGCAACTCGGTTTCTGAATGTATCAATTGAGCTCAGGCCCGGTTTCTGGTTTGATAACTTTTTGGATTTCCTCGATCGCCCTATTCGCCACTGTTTCAGGCCTTTCACCCACACCAGCATACACTCGGACATCTGCTTGAGTGTAGAAACGCTCTCGCTCTTTAAAAAGGCTTTGCAGCTTAGATTTGATCTCGCCCTCCTGCAGAAGGGGTCGAGCGGTGTCCGAACGCAGTCGATCGTACAGTTGATCTACAGGCACATCCAGCCAAACTACTACACCGTAGTGCAAGTAACCCCAATTCATCGATCGCGTCACAATGCCGCCGCCCGTAGCCACGACCGAATTTTGATACGCAGACAACTCACCGAGGACTTTAGTTTCTAGTTCCCGAAAAGCCTCTTCCCCTTCTCGATCGAAAATCTCAGCAATTGACTGATTAGCAACTCGAACAATTAGTTCATCAGTATCAAAAAAACGGTATTTTAATTTTCTTGCCAAAATCCGCCCCACCGTTGTTTTTCCCGCACCCATCATCCCGACAAGATAGATATTTACTCCCCTCAACCCATCCACTGCCACATCCTCCGATATTTTTCTATTTTTTCAGGTTAATCGAGCCGTCACTGGGGCTATCCTCGTCATCAAACTCATCACCCTCATCCAATCCCCAATCATCCTCTGCTTCTGCCAGAGGATTTATTGGTGGTTCATCAGCGGGTTTAGGAATCTCCCCTCCCAGAGGAACCAGCACTCGATACTCCGCATCGTATACAGACTCAGTTTGCCCCACCCCAGACTGGCTCGGATCTCGATAGCCGTAAGAGTATACTGAGCCAGCCCAAGACTTGCTTTTCGGTTCCTGCTGAGCTTCGTAAGCCCTCGGATTTGCCGCTGGAACATCATTTACCTGCGGTTGATCGGGAAAATCGCGATCGTCCCCCCAATCGTCATCACCCCCTTGAGAGCCGGATTTTGAGCCATCTGAGACCCAATCATCCTCATCGTCTGCCGCTGCATAAGTCCCCGGTTGAGCGTAATTCTTCCCCCCATCAGGGTTCGGAGTTTCTTGTAGGAAAGTCCGGGTACTGTAATCCGCCGACGTGCCGTACTCAGTTCGGTAGGAACCAGCAGCCTGAGTTTGGCTATTTTCCCTATTTAGATCGGGGTCAATTTCCAGCTTTCTAGGAGGTGGAGGCGGCGTGTAAGGCGTTCTCATGTCCTCTGGGAAAGTATCGGGACGGCTGCGACTGGATCGGCCGGTGCGGTCTCGCCTTGGAGATAGATAATTTGAAAAAGCGAGCAAACCAGAAATCAATAAAGACGTGATAGCTCCCACCGCCATGCTCAGCAGAATCCAGATAGATAAAGGCAAAGCAGGCGATCGAACACCCAAAAACACCAGCGATAAAGCCGGCTCCACATTTTGCAGGGCAAAAATAGTTAGCCCTACCACAATTACTAGCAAAAATACAGGTCGCATATTAAAAATATTGGTAATTGGTAATTGCTAATTGCTAATTGGGAATTGCTAATTCAAACTAACAAATCATCAATAACAAATAACAAACTGTCAACTGTCAACTGTCAACTGTCAACTAACTCCCTTCTTCTTCCTTCCAGCGTTTGAGAGGAACGCAATCAATCCCCAACTGGTCTAAAGCGCGAGCCACCACAAAGTCTACCAAATCTTCAATAGTTTGCGGATTGTGATACCAAGCAGGAATCGCTGGTACAATTCTAGCTCCAGCTTCCGCCAAGGTAGTCAAATTCCGCAGGTGAATCAAGCTAAAAGGCGTTTCGCGAGGCACGAGTACCAATTTTCGCCCTTCCTTGAGCTGAACGTCGGCCGCCCTTTCGAGCAAATCCGAGCTCAAGCCAGCCGCCAACTTGCCTAGTGTACTCATGCTACAGGGAATAATCATCATCCCTTGGGTACGAAAGGAGCCACTAGCAATATTAGCACCGACATCTTGCCAGGGATGGCATCGGAGTTTACCCATTGTGGGTACTCCTGCTTGTTCCCGCCAGAATTCCTCTTGTAGCGTCGGTTCTGCGGGCATTCGAGTGTTCTGTTCGCTTTGCCAAACCATGTAAGTAGATTTCGATGCTACCAGTTCGATCGCGCGATCGGCTTCCAACAAATATTTCAATGTTCGCACCGCATAAATCAGTCCCGATGCTCCAGTAACTCCTACGATTAGGGGGTAGTTATTCGTCATTAGTTATTTGTTAGTTGTGGGTTGACTGTTGACTGTTGACTGTTGTTAGTAATTAGTTGTTATATCAAATTTGTTAGCATCAGAATTCTTCCTATATCTCTTTTCGACCTCTGCGTGAATCATCGTCAATCCATTGTTATCTGCGGTTAATACATTCTCTTTTTTTTACCGCAGATATAGGCAAGCAAATTAACACAGATTCACGCAGATAAGTTATATAAATTCTGGTTGCACCGTCCGTGATTGTTGACTGTTGGCTGGATTTGACGCCCGACGATGCTATCGGATTTGATATTAGTCCTTAATTATTAATTGATGATTGCTGAGTATAGTTTCCCGCCCACTTCTTAATACTTAGTTGCTAGACAATGACAACTAAGTATTGATAAAAGTTAACAGTCAACTGTCAACTGTCAACAAATTATTCATCATCATCAAAAGCTTGGCTGCCGCCACCAACTGCAACTAAATCAATTTGCTGGCGGTAGTAGTCAACACTTTTGACTTGAACTTCTACCCGATCGCCCAAACGGTACTGATTGCGGTTTTTGCGGCCCACCAGAGTTTGCTGGCGCGATCGATATTCGTACCAGTCATCCTTGAGCGAAGAAACGTGTACCAATCCCTCAACTCGCAGGATGTCGCTCTCCGGTGGCCGCACCTCTATTTCCACAAAGAAACCGTAAGACTGCACGCCTGTAATCAAACCCTGGAAAGTTTGCCCGGTGCGTTCTTTCATCAATCCGGTTTTCTTCAATCCCTGCAAATCGCTTTCGGCATCCTCAGCAACTCTTTCGCGTTCGGTTAGGTGTACTACTACCGATGCAAACTCTGTCTCAAATTCGTGGTGCAAATCTGGGGGGAGAACATTCCAAGTAATTTGACCGTGACAGGAAGAATGGTGCAAGTCAACTTTTTCCTTAGCCCGTGTTGTGCGGCTGCTGCGGCCTTGCTCGAACACCGCTTGCAACACCCGCAGCACCAGCAAATCGGCGTAGCGCGAAAGCGGCGAAGTGCAGCGCGTGTAACCCTCTGACAGCCCCAAACCGAAGTGCGGTTTGGGAGTTGTGCTGTAAACAGCGGGCTTCATGGTGTCTTCAAGCAGGTAGGTGAGAACTCTTTCAGACTTCAGGCCGGCAAACTGCTGGGTAAATCGCTGAAAGTCCAAGGGCAAAACTTCTTCTTCGGTTTCGAGATACAGTTCGCCTCCGAGGTTGTTGGAGAGTTTGATGAACTCTTGAATGTCTGCCGGGTCGGGCATCGGCTGGACGCGGTAAATTGCTGGGACTCCCAAGGCTTGCAGGTGGGTGGCGACAGCTTGGTTGGCGAGTACGACCAACTCGGAGACAGCCGACTGAGCGGGGGGAGCCGTTGCAAAAGCTCCTAATTCGCCTTCGTCGTCGAAGTGAGAGTTAGCATCGGGCAAATTTAGTTCAAAAGCTCCTCGCTTGAGCCTTGTCTGTCTGGCAGCCTGTGAGGCGGCACCGAGTTGATCTAGGAAAGGACGGAGGGCGGAGGATAAAGGGTGCTCTTCGGCATCGCCTGGTTCGAGAATTGCTTGAGCTTGCTCGTAGGTGAGGTGGTAGTCAATTTGAATGACGCTGGCTTGAATCTCGTATTCTAGGAGTTCTCCTGATTCATCTAGGGTGAGCAGTATGCTGAAGGCCAGCCGTTCGCTGTCAGGCAGCAGGGAGCAGCGCTCGTTGAGGGTTTCTGGCAGTACGGCGATGATTTTTTCTCCCAGATGGGCGGCGGTTCCTCGCTTGCGGGCTTCGCGGTCGATCGGGGTTTCTGGCTGCACGTACTCGGCGGCGTCGCTGATGTGGATTCCTATTTGCCAGCGGCCGGGCTTCAGGGTTTCGATCGACAAAGCGCGTTCCACGGGCGGATCGGACAGGAATGATGTCGGATCAAACTCGTTTTCGCCTCCTCCTTCGGAGAGATTTTCCTCCGGGGCTTGAGTGGCATCCTTTTCGCTGTTGCTTGTTCCCGGTTCGTTTTTGCTGAAGCTAACAGTCAGAATGTTACGCAAATCTAGGCGTTTTTTGATGTCGGTTTTTTTGACTTTGCTCGGCAAATTTTCGGCTGCTTTGATGACGGCGGCGGGGAACGATCGCGGCAAGTCGTGTTTGCAGCATACGATGTCGAGGTCGTCAGCGGCTTCGGCGTCGGAACCGAGTACCTGTACTACTTTGCCGACTGGGCGATGGGTGCCGAGGGGGTAGCGTTTGACTTCGACGTGTACTAGGTGGTCGATCGCCTCTTGGAGATTTGTGCCGTTTGCGAGCAAGTCTAGTTCAAACAACAGGCGATCGTCCAGGGGGATTGCTCTGTAGCTGACGCGGCCGGTGGGGGTGGCGGTTTGCTTGACTCGCGCTAGTACCGAGGGGTTGGCGCGTTCGAGGATGAGCATGACTTCGCCTTCGGGCGATCGGCGGCGACTACCTTCTTTGATAATTTTGACTAAGACTCGATCGCCATTCCAAGCTGTCGAGAGATGACTTTCCCGCACATAAACGTCTTCTGAGCCTTCGGCGTCTTGAATTGCAAAGCAAAATCCTTTGCTCGAACAGCGCAGTTTTGCTTCTACTACGTCGTCTTCAGCTACTCGGCGATAGCGGCCTTTGTCTTTGACTAATATGCCAATTTTCTCTAGGGCTTCTAATGCGATTTGAAGTTTGAGTTGACTGGTGGCGTCGTTGCAGTCGAGTTTTTTCTCCAATGCTTTAGGAGCCACTAATTTGTCTTCTGTAAAATTTGCCAGCAGTGCAGCGATAGAAAATTCCATGTAGCGATCGATCCTCTTGTTTCCAGCAATTAGTCTAAATTTTGGCGAAATCAGCCGCGCCCCCTCGGGCACTCGTAGTGCCTGCTTCCCAACAAATGCGCGGGTTGATAGGTGGAGACGCGAGCACAGCCACCTTGTTTCATCGCGAGGTTTTTTTGAGATTCTCTCCCGACACCGGCTTGGTGCTAATTGTCTGCTGTCTGTCTTTAACTGACTGCTGACGGTGCAGACAACTGTCCCGCACGCTATTCCCCAATACAATTTTTTAGCGTTGGTTTGTTTGCTTTTAGGTCAGCAGCGCCGAGCACTTCGCGAATTAGAAAGCCCCTGTCTGTTCTTAAAAGATGGCTCGATACTGAAAGCGACGGCTTGAGTCGAGGATGAGCCGATGGAGGGATGGAGAGGGATAAAATTTGCATTTCTTCCTTCTGCCTTGTTCCTTCTGCCTTGTTCCTTCTTCCTTTTGAAGTGCCTCTTGCTTCTTGCTTTAGCAAAGAATTTACCGGATCTTTAAGGCAAAATTGCTAGTAGCTCGCTGCTGCGATGCCCCTGTTTTTTTGCACGCTATCTGTCCTTGCGGACAGAGGTGCAACGAGCGGGTCGGGAGCAATCTGTGCTGTAGAAAGTGCAGGTACGCAAACCGGAGACTTTTACTACTTTTGCTTAGTTGCTGTGTCATCTCCTATAGGTAGAAATGACGCCCGATGCTTGTTAGCTTAAACCGCTGGATGTGGGATGGGGTTTAGTGGCGTGAAAGGTTGCGCGGATGACTCACCTTTAATTTATTGTATGTTGAATAGGTGCTTTCAGAAAATTGTTTTCTCAGGGCTGTACTACACTTAAGTCATAAGCCCCTTCTGGTTTCGGGGTCAAAAAATTATGTTTGCTGAATTTCGCGCCCTTTATCCCGCTGGACAGTTAATTTGTGAGTTGCTGACTGTTCATCACGGTAAGTTTGTTGTTCGCTGTCTGGTTCAGGTTGACGGCAAAACTCTGGCTACGGCTATGTCGGCTGCTGAGTCTGTTGAGGATGCCGAAGACCGCGCCCGGTTGCGAGCGATCGCTGTCCTTGGATCTGCTGCGCCCGATCGTGCGATCGCGACTGTTGATCCGGCTCCGGTTGCTCCGGTTGCTCCGGTTGCTTCGGTTGCTGCTGTTCCCCCTCCTCCTGCCGTTTCCCCGGCTGCTGCTGTTCCCCCTCCCCCTCCTCCTGCGGTTCCGGTTCCTGTTGGGCCGACAAGTGTTCCTCTTCCGGTTCTAGAAATGCCTGTTGCCGACGAAGTGCCTGATACACATCAAAGCAATTTTGTCAAGACTGAAGCGAAATTAAATGAAGAGCCGATCGCACCTGTACCGGAACCGTTGCCGCCAACGGTCGATCGGACGGAGGCTACTGGATTTGTACCGAAGCAGTTAGACTCGGACGCTTGGCTTTCTTCTAGCTACGGCGAACCGATCACTGAACTGGAGATGCCGACTTCTAGCCAAAGTGAACTGCTACAGGGTGCCGCCGAAGTCAGGGAATTGCAACCGATCGCAGTGGGAATCCCCAGCGATTCGATCGAGGATAATTCTGATACGATCGCCCAAATAGACGCCATCCTCAAACGGCTGCGATGGAAAAAACCACAGGAAACCCAGTGTCTGGAACACAATTACGGCAAGTCGTCGCAGAGAGAGCTTTCTAGCGAAGAGTTAGTAGATTTCCTAGAATATCTGGAAATCTATAGCAGAACCACTGAGGAAATCCAGCGGCTGGGCTGGACTGCCAACCAAGGAAAAGATCATCTCAAACAAGCTTATGGCAAAGAAGCGCGCCATTTCTTAAATCAAGTAGAATTGCTCGACTTCCTGCAATATCTCGAATCTTTGCCCTAGTAATTATGTAGGGTTTCTAGGTGTGATGTTTTTGGAGAAAAAGCTAAATATAGCAGTTTTCAATTGTATGAAATACAGTAAGGACTTAACTATGACGCCGTATCATGCGCCCCAGCCTCTGTAATTCCCTCCACTGAAAACTGCTATATGAATGTTAAAAATTAAAAATCAAAGATGAAGAATATTTCCTCATTTTTGATTTTTAACTTTTTATTTAGACGACAGCGGCGATCGGGCGGCTGGCGGAAGGACGGCGATCGATCACTTGATCGACTAATCCGTAGTCCTTGGCTTCTTCAGCGGACATGAAGAAATCCCGTTCGGTATCTTCTTCAATGCGGGAAAGCGGCTGACCGGTATGGTTGGCAAGATGTTCGTTCAGGCGGCGTTTGTGGTACAAAATCTCTTTGGCCTGAATTTCAATATCGGTTGCTTGTCCTTGAGCTCCGCCTAGAGGTTGGTGGATCATAATCCGGGAGTGAGGCAAACTCATCCGCTTGCCTTTAGCGCCGGCACTCAACAGAAAAGCGCCCATGCTGGCTGCCAAACCGAGACAAATAGTGCAAATGTCGGGGCGGATGTGGTTCATCGTGTCAAAAATGCCCATACCTGCTGTTACCGAACCCCCTGGGGAGTTGATATAGAGGTAAATATCTTTCTCCGGGTCTTCGGCGTCTAAAAATAGCAATTGGGCAACGATCAGGTTAGCCAAGTCTGAGTCAACCTGTTGGCCCAAGAAGACGATGCGATCGCGCAGTAGTCGCGAGTAAATGTCAAAGGCGCGTTCGCCGCGACCGGATTGTTCTATAACTGTTGGGATCATTGACCGGGCCTGCCTATTACGTATCTTTTTTTAATTTTAGCGATTAGGGCTCAGTTATAGTTAGCGATCGGTGGCGGGCGATCGAGAAATCGGCAAAATCCTTGAACTGGGCGGGGTTGGGGCGTTAATTTGTGGAAGTTGTGGCGGGGGTGCGATCGGATTTCCGATCCTGCAGGCGATCGATGTTGAGGAAGCGGACATCAATAAACGTTAAATGTTGTTATGTGGCGATCGTATCGTTGCGAGAACTGAAATCGCTCGATCGTCGCTGACACTAGGAAAATGGTCTAAAAATTCATCGACCGAATCACCAGCTTCAAGATAATCAAGTAGAGTCTCGATCGGGACGCGAGCACCAATAAAGACAGGAGTTCCACCTAAAATATCGTGGTCGCTATGAAAGATAGTAGCTGCGTATTGCAAAGAAAAGGCTGTGACATCAAGACAATCTTCTTCACTCCAGGTATCACTTTGCTCGAACGATCTGTTAGTTTCCATCGCTAAATCCCCACTGGATTTTTATAGATTATATCTTTGCTAGGATTACTGGTAGCGGGATTTCTTTGATTTAATCACCTCAATTACATTGTCGTGTCTTTGCCCTTCAATAATATCCTTGAGATGAATCTGTCCGTTGACGTACTGAACGTGGATGCGCCAGCCTGAGACTTTATCAATATCAGCACGATAAACTGCCTGCTTCACACCCTTAACTTTATGCAGTCTCGTTTTGGGAAATTGTCTCGTCCTGTGACATTCCTGGTCTTCAAGTTCTGCTAAAGCTTCCAGAAAACTAATCTTTAGCTCGTCATCTGGCAAAATTTTCATAGCTTCGTAAATAATGCCATATTCATCACAGAGAATAAGGTTTTGCGCCATAACTTAAGCTGATTATATCTAGGCAGTTTCTCGATCGCGCTGAAGTAGGTCTTGATACAAAGACTCTGCTACACCCTTATACGCTCGATCGAGTTCGTCGTGTTGAATTGCTCGAAAAAGAGTAAAAATAGCTTGCCCAAAAATTGGGTCTTCGTCAACCGCCAAAACCACTCTTAGTTTTTGAGAAATTCGTAGCGTATAAAGCGAAGACTCGTAACCATTCAGGTCTGACGATAGCGGGAGACGACGCAGCTTGCGATACACATTTGATTTTTGAGTAGGAAAAAGGCTGGCACAATAATTAATTTTTTGAATTACTTCGGCTTTCTCATCTTCATTTAGCAGCGCAATATCTTTCTCAAATTCCCTTGTTGACTCAATTAGAATATCCACGTCAAAAACCCTAAAAAAATATATAAACATTATACTAAAAAAAGCTTTTAATTGTCAAGCCCCTTGCTCACCACTTACCAGCAAACGCGCTTGTTTAACAACCCACCATTCAAATTTTAATCGCCCAACCACGGCGGTACATTCCATACAAAACTAACCACCAAAATAATACCGCAGTCACGGCAAATGCTAGAGAACCATTCAGCGGCCCCGCCCACGGCACAAACCAGTTTTCATAAATCCAACTGTAAGTTGTTGGAGCATTTGCACCAGTACCGATATGAGTTTTCAACAGGATTCTGGCGACAATACCGGAAGCAACAAACAGGAAAATAGCATTCAATCCCATGATTTCAAACGGCCTCCCCCATTTCCAATCCCGCACTTCAATTGTTTCGTAGCAAGTTGCTAGCAATAGCAAGGCCCAACCACCAGTAAAAACTACATAAGAACTTGTCCAGAGTTGTTTGTTGATGGGAAAGGAAAATCCCCACAAGTGGCCGATTACCACGCAACAAAGGCCGCAGATTGCTAAGTTGATACTGGTGCGGGTTTTGATGGGCTGTACGCGCAGCCATTCTCCGGTAAAGTAGCCTGTGAGGACTGTGACAACTGCGGGTAAGGTACTCAACAATCCTTCGGGGTCGAAGGGGCCGCCTTTGTACAGGTGTTGGCTACCGAGAATTAGCCGATCGATATATCCCCCTAAATTTCCTTCTGGCGTGAGTTCGCCGGCAGTGTACCCCCCTACAGCAAATACGGTTAGTGCGCCCCAATAGCCCAAAAGTACGGCAACAGCGAGCAGTTTTTGATTGCGGGGGGAAAGATTGAGAATGGCGATCGCACTGATAAAGTAAGCTAAGCCGATGCGCTGCAATACTCCCATGATGCGGATTTTACCGAAGTTTTCCACTGGGGCGTTGTTGAGAAGTACGTCAAGGGCGATCGAAGATGTATTTAGCAGCAATCCTAATAGAAATAGAATCGCGGCGCGGCGCGCAATTCGCCAGTAAATATTTGAATAAGGAAGAAGGGATAAGGAAGAAGGAAGAGGATTTTTGGCGGATTCTAATTTTTCCTTTGTTTGTGTGATTTTTGAGGTTTGTATTCCGGTTTTTGGATAATTTTGAAGATATTTAGACAGCGAGAAAGACATCGCGCAGCCAACGATGAACAGGAAAAAGGGAAATACTAAGTCTGTCGGCGTACAGCCGTGCCATTCTGCGTGATCTAGCGGCGGATACACCTGTTCCCAACTACCGGGGTTGTTGACTAGAATCATCGAGGCGATCGCAATTCCGCGAAAAACATCAAGGGATTTGAAGCGCATGGGGAAGAAGGGAGAAGGAAGAGGCAAGAGAGAACAAAGAAAAACTACTAATTACAATTACCAAGTACCCATTACCCATTAGCTAAATTTCAATACCTTCCAGAGTCATAATGACTGCATTTTTCATCAACATATCGCAGCGTTCTGCATAAAAAGCTGCTGCCTTATCATACTTATTGATTTGCAAAACGCGCAGAAACATTTGCCTTGCTTGCGCGAATTGCTGCTGGTAGTGAAAAAAAATTCCCTGTTCAAAATAAGTTTGAGTTTGTGCTTTTAGTTCGATCATTGTCGGCGAGTCGCCATCGTAAATTTCAAATACAGCAACAGGTGTTTGTTTTCCTTTTACTTGAACGCGATCGAGAAACCGACACTTGTAATGTTGAGGATCGTCTATCCGGCAAAGGGTTTGGACGCTAGCTACAATAGCAACTCCATAAAGCTTTGTCAATCCTTCCACGCGGGAAGCTAAATTAACCGCATCAGAAATCACCGTACTTTCCATTCGTTCCGCTTCGCCAATCGTACCTAACATTAAAGTCCCCGTATGCAAACCAATCCCTATCGAAATAGGTTGATAGCCACTGTTTTGCCTGTGTCTGTTATAAATTTTCACTTGATGCTGCATCTCAATTGCTGCTTGCACAGCATCTTCAGCCCTGTTAGGAAACAAAGCCATAATTCCGTCACCAATATATTTATCTATAAAACCGTTGTACTCGCGGATAACTGGGCCAACTCGGCTTAAGTAAGAGTTAAGAAATTCAAAGTTTTCTCGGGGAGACATACTTTCTGACAGACTTGTAAATGAGCGAATGTCGGCAAACATAATCGTCATTTCTGCTTGTACAGAGTCTCCTAGTCTGGCATCAACGATGCTTTCTCTTTTGAGAAACTTTAAAAATTCACGGGGTACAAAACGGGCTGATGCGGCTGCAATTTTTTCGAGTTCGCTTTTGCTGGATTCGATTTGATTGAGTGATCTAAATGCTCTCAGTGCGGTGACTACTGTGGTAAATAATTTTTTGTTAGTAAGTTCTGTTTTGGTTTTATAATCATTGATATCGTAGCTGACAATTACTACATCTTCTGGTACTTGTCCGGGCTGTCCAGTGCGTAAAATAATTCGCACAATTTGATTATTTAAAATATCGCGGATGTATTTAACTACTTCCAAGCCTGCTTCTTCTGTTTCCATAACTACATCGAGTAAAATCAATGCTATGTCGTAGTTATTCTGGATTATTTCTTTAGCTTCTTTTCCTGAGTAAGCGCTGATAAATGTTATACTCTTACCTTCAAATTTAAAATCGTTTAAGGCTAGTTTAGTAATATTATGAATTTCTATTTCATCATCTACAATTAAGATTTTCCAACTTTCTTCTAGCGGTTTTTCTTCCGCCTCCTCTTCCTCGGCAAATATTAATTCATCGTCCCCCGCCACGATTAATTCGTCATCGCCTGCAGCCAACAGGTTTTTACTAGCTTCTGACATATATCGTTCTCCTATATAAAACTTATATCCATGTTGGCGGTCTAATAACTAACTGCTCATTTTAGCGGGAAATTCAATCATAAATCTTGTGCCTTTATTTACTTGACTTGTGCAGCTAATTGTGCCTTTTAGTTTTTGAGTAACAAGGTTATAAATAATGTGCAGTCCCAATCCCGTGCCTCCCTGACCTCTTTTGGTGGTAAAAAACGGTTCAAAAATTTTACTGAGATTTTCTGGATCAATTCCTTTGCCGTTATCGGCATATTCAAATATTAGCCGATCGCCATCTAGTTTGAAATCAAAAGCCAGAACTCCTTCGTCTTCTCCATCGTAAGCGTGAATTAGGGAATTTAACACCAGATTTGTCACAATTTGACACACTACGCCGGGGTAACTGTCCACTACAATATTTTCATCACACTTAATCTCTATTTTGTGCTTAGTTCTTTTTAGTTTGGCGGTTAAGGATGTCAAAATTTCCTCTAGATAGTTTTTAACATTAAACGTGCGTTTTAACTCGCTCGACTGATCTACAGCTACTTCTTTAAAACTGTGAATCAAGTCCGCTGCTCGCGTGAGGTTAGATAAGATCATATTACTGCTTTGCACGGCGGTATCCAGAAACTTTTCTAACTCAGAACGTTTGATTTGACCGTTACTGTAAACCTCAAAAAACTTTGTGGCTTTTTCAGCAAGCAAGGAGGCGGCGGTGATGCCGATGCCGATTGGAGTATTGATTTCGTGGGCAACACCTGCAACCAACCCTCCGAGGGCAGCCATTTTTTCCGATTCTACCAGTTTATTTTGAGCCGATTTTAAGTCTTCTAAAGTTTGGGAGAGCTCGGAGGTACGCTGCTGTACTAAATCTTCAAGATTCTGATTGAATTCGTGCAAGTTGGCGTAAAGTTGGGCATTTTCGATGGAGATAGAAATTTGAGAAGACAGCAGTTTTAATATTTCTAACCTGTCTTGTGTAAAAGCGCCTGTAGTCAGATTGTTTTCTAAATATAGAATGGCAGTGAGTTGGCCTTGATTAATTAACGGAGTGCAAAGAATTGATTTAGGTTGAACGGCTATTATATAGGGTGTGCGAGTAAATTGTCCTTCGCGGCTGGCATCGTTTAAAACTATACTTTCCTGGGTGCGGGCGACGTAATTCACAACTGCAACTGCCAGCAAAGTTACTTCTCGATCGTTGGCTACAAAATCTATCGGAATTGATTGCATGACAGTCACGCGATCGACATCTACAGATCCTGATGCTTCAATCACCCATTCACCGTCTTTTTCTAATATTAAAAAGCCTCTTTGCCCCCCGGCATTTTCAATAACAATTTTCATCATTTTTGCCAGCAGTTTGTCTAGAACTATTTCGCCGGCTAAGGTTTGCGATGCTTTAACTGCGGTAGTCAAGTCTAGCACGCCTGCACTGTCGTTCGTAGTGGAAGCGCTGCTGGTAGATTTGTGAGTTTCAATATTAGTTGAAATCGAGCCTGAAGTTAGCAAGTGCGAGTATTTCGATTCTAAATGCGCTGCTTTGGCTGTTGCTCCCCAGCGCTGATAGCAATAACGCGCTTCTGTCAAGTAAGTTTTAGAATTTTTTTCTCGTCCTATGGATAGATAAAATGCTCCTGCCAATTCTGCTGCTAGTGCTTGTACTTGTATATATCCGTTTTCTTCGGCTCCTTCAATTGCGCGATCGTAATATTCCATTGCTCTCACCACATTGCCCAAAACGCGCGCTTTTTCTGCCGTAAGTAAGTCGCATTTGTGCTGAATATTCATGGGTGCATAAAGCGCTTTTTGTTGCAGTTTTTTCCGGTTACTGACAGCGTAAAAAATATGCTCTTCTTGTTCCTCCTCTGTTGCCGATGGATAGGCTGCTAGGCGGGCTAGAGAATCGTAAAACTGGTATTCAGAAACATTAATAAAGCCTGCAACTCCGTCTAAATATACTTCGGCTTGCGCTGCATTTTCTAGCGCTGTAGCGGTATCTCCAAATAAATACGCTAGTATTAATTTTTGCAAATAAAAGTGCTGTAGTCCCACCCGATCGTTAGCTTTTAACAGCAGCGACAACAATTTTTCTTCGCTGTATGCTTCACCTAATACAAGGTGTGGACTTTCCAATTTTCCCATCAATTGCAAAATAGTTTGCCGATATATTTGATTCCAAGTCAATACAGTTTCTTGCTTGAGTTGAAACAGCAAATGGTTGTAACTTACCATTTTCCGTTCCAGTTGTGGCAATTCTTGACCGATGAAATACAAAGACTGACAAATATTTACGGCTGAATATCCGACACATTCTAAATCCCCATTTTCTAGCGCGCTTTGATAGGCGTCCTCTAATAGTGGCAAAGAGTCTTTAACGTGATGCTTGCCATTCATCAAAATGAATGCTACTAAATTAAGCGTTTTGCTTTTAAATTCTAACGCATTTAATCTATCGCTCAAATTTAAAGCTAATTGACCAAACCGATCGCCAGATTCAATATCTCTAACTATTCCTTTTAAAACTGCTCCGTAATTAGCATAACCGAAGGCAGAAAAAGTAGAGTTTCCGTAATTAATAGATAAATTCACTTGCTCGCACACAATCAGCGGCAACAGCACAGGTTCAACTATAAATGTAGCTGACAACATACTGGAAAGCACGCGCATAGTTGCTAATTTGTGCGGATTTGTCATAATCGGCAAGTCAATTAAATCTTCTATTTTTTTTTCGGTTAAATAAGCTGCAGTTTTAGCCATGGCTTGCTGAATGTGGAGGGGAATCGGCGATTCGGGAAAGTTGATTCCTAACATTTTTAGTGCTTCCCGACCAATTTTTACCGATTCTTGGAGTTTGGTTTGCATCGCACAAGCTATGATTCTGATTTCAAACACTTTGATTTTGTCTAGTTCATTTGTTGCGTGTTGCAGGACAATTCTCGCCCATTTTTCCATTGGTTCAAAGTCGGTATTGAGGTAAGCCGCTTCTGCTGCTGACTCGTAGAGTGCAAGAGTCAAGTCGTAGTCAGTTTGCCAACTTTCCGGGGGGAGCAATTCAATACCTGCGGTTAAATATTTGAGGGCAAGTTCGTAAGCTGCACTTGCTTTTGCTTTGCGGCCTGCAATTAAATTTAATTGGCATAATTGAAATTGTTCTAATTGGTTGCTGATGATTCCTTTGGCAGAGTTGAGTTGGTTTACGGTATCAAAAATATGGTCTTCTAATTGCTCAGGCGGTGCATTTTGTAGTAAAAAATTGCCTATTCTTAGATGAATTTCTTGTTTTTGATAATCGGATATTAAAGCATAAGCCGCTTGCTGCACTCGCTCATGCAAAAATTTGTAATTGGCGCTCGAAACATCAGCCACTGGTAGGGAAAATTTATCGGTAAAGTCTTTAGATATTGTGTCTGTTACTTCTGTGCTTGCTGCTAGTGCGATCGGAATTTTGTAGGCGTTATTCACGAGCAAAATCAGACCGGACTGAAGTGCCTCACCGAGGTCTGTTTCTGCGGACGCCACAGGTTTTTCGGCGATTGTCGAGAGAGTTTTTAAATCAAATTTGTTCCCGATACAAGCGGCTAATTTAAGCAGTTCTTGGGTATTCTCTGAAAGTTTCTGAATGTTATCTATCATTAATTCTACAACATTGTCAGTTATTCCCATTTCTTGTATTTGTTCTATATCCCACTGCCATTCGCCTGTGATATGGCATTTTTTCACAATTTGCTCTGATATTGGTTGCGCTAATCCCGACAGGTTAGGTTCAGCTAGAGCGGTCACATTATTGGAGGGTAAAAATTTAAATTTAATCAATTTTTTTGAGTAAACAAATTTTATTAATTGAGTTAAAAAGAATGGGTTTCCAGCGGTTTTTCGCAAAAGCAATTCTGCTAAACTTAGGGATTTTTCTGGGGCGCAGTTCAAAGTATCGGCAACGAATTGGTTGACGCTGCTTATATCTAAAGGCGAAAGGGCGATCGCCCTCACAGTACCGCCTGCTTTTTTAATTGCTTCGGTGGTCAGCATTAGAGGATGATTTGTATCTACTTCCTGCTCTCTATAAGCTCCAATTATCAATAAATATTGAGTTCCCAGGTCAGTTGCTAGCAGTTCTATTAACTTGAGAGATGCTGAATCGACCCACTGCAAGTCGTCCAGAAAAATTACTAGGGGGTGTTCTTTTTGAGCAAAGACGCGAATGAAGTTTTGAAATACTAAATTAAAGCGATTTTGAGATTCATTTGCTCCTAAATCTGGCACGGGGGGCTGTGGCCCGACAATCAGTTCTACTTCGGGAATAGCTTCAATAATTACTTGGCAGTTGCCACCGAGTGCTTTTAAAATTTTTTGTTTCCAAACATGGATTTCTGCGGCATTTTCTGTGAAAACTTGCCGCAACAAATCTTGAAAAGCTTGGAGCAAAAAAGCGTAGGGAATATCGCGCTTAAATTGCTCAAATTTGCTGTCAATAAAATACCCATTTTCCCGCCGAATCGGCTTGTAAACTTCATATACTAATGACGATTTGCCCACGCCTGCTAAACCCGAAATCAGCACAATTTCTGTATTGCCCCGCCTCATCCGCTGGAAGATACTGAGAAGCATATTAACTTCTGCTTCTCGCCCGTAAAATTTTTGGGAAATTTGCAGGTGATTTGACTGATCTTGCTCGCCGAGGGTTATGTGGGAAATTTCGCCTGTAGTTTGCAGTTGAACGAGACAATTTTCCAAGTCGTACAAAAGTCCGAAAGCACTTTGATACCTGTCTTCGGCGGTTTTTGCTAAGAGTTTTATGACGATATCGGAAACGACTTGAGGAATCTCCTTGGTTCCTACTTGATTGATTCTGCTTTTGATGCTTTTACTTTCTACTTTTTGCTTTCTGTTTTCACAAGGAGAAACTGGCGTTTTGGCAATATGGCAGTGTACTAATTCTATAGGATCGATCGCCTGAAAAGGCAATTCGCCACAAAGCATCTCATAAAAGGTGACGCCTAAAGAATAAAAATCGGTGCGGTAGTCGATCGCCCGATTCATGCGTCCCGTTTGTTCAGGAGACATATAGGCGAGAGTGCCTTCGAGTAAATGGGGGTGGCTGGGGGCGGGGTTTTCGCCCGGTAGCAGGGAGGCGATCGCAAAATCAGCAATCTTGACATCTCCTGTCTCGATATTGACAATAATATTGCTGGGTTTAATATCCTTATGGATGATGTGGTGTTCGTGGAGTTGCCCAATAGTTTCTGCTAGTTTGATGCCAATATGCAGAAATTGTTGTAACTCAAGCTGGTTGTTGCTGAGAAAGTCTTTTAAGGAAATCCCACCAAAATCTTCCAAAACCAAAACAGGAAAGTGATTGTAGGTTTCTATTTTGTAAAGCTTGACTATTCCGGGTAAATTCAAATTTTTAAGAATTTCGGATTCATGCAGCACTTGGGATATTTGCGCTGGGCTAGGGTATGGCGGCGTGAGAGTTTTGAGGATAACGGGTTTTTGTTCCTCAAGCTGCAGACCTCGATA
This sequence comes from Microcoleus sp. Pol10D4, assembly GCF_036701555.1. Classification (NCBI taxonomy): domain Bacteria; kingdom Bacillati; phylum Cyanobacteriota; class Cyanophyceae; order Oscillatoriales; family Microcoleaceae; genus Microcoleus; species Microcoleus sp. Pol10D4. The sequence continues at coordinate 18,917 of NZ_JAUBRA010000062.1, read as the reverse complement.
AATAACTGTGTGAGAGTTTGTATAAAGTTCTCCGTCAATGCGGTATCCCGGAATAGAAATCATGATAGTTGGGGGTAATTTCAAAGATGCGGTTATACAATTTTAGATTTTAGATTTTAGATTGGGAATGATTGATGATATAAGGGTTTGGCTCGCGCGCTGAGAGTTGCATTCTTTTTAACCACAAGTATTATTAAGTAAGTGGAAATACATATCGTCTGTCGAGTGCGGTTTTTACGGCAGTAAACTGGCTACTATTCTATAGCTTAACTAAATCCATCCCGAAAGAGTCCTCCTAGATACTTTTTTTGTCGCTTATTTAGTTATCTATATTTTAGTCTTCAAAAAATCAGAAGTCGCACTTTGCTATCCCGCCAGTGCCAAAATAAACGGGTGCGTGCAAATCAACAGCTAAAATCTAAAAAAATCATGCAGAATATAACTGCCTCAAATCCAGCTAATGCGACCGATCGCGCTTTTGGCACCGCAGACATTCAATTGCTGGTAGTGGATATAGACGGCACGATCGCAGGTTTGTCAAATACCATCCGAGAACCAGTCAAGCAGGCAATTTTGGCTGCCGAGTCGCGGGGAGTGAAAGTAGCCGTCGCTACGGGCAGGATGTACCGCTCAGCTTTGCGTTTTCACCGCGACATCGGCTCAACATTGCCACTGATTTGCTACCAGGGTGCATGGATTCAAGATCACGCTACTCAAAAACGGCTGCGGCACTTGCCGCTGTCGAAACAAACTGCTCTGCAACTGTTAGACCATTTTGAAGAAGCGCATTTGCGATCGCTCCTTTCGATCCATTTCTACATTGAGGATCAACTTTACGTGCCGGAAATTACCGCAGCTACCCGAATTTATGCCGAAAGATCGGGCATTGAACCAATTGTGATTAAAGATTTGCGGCGAGATCTTCCGGGGGAACCGACGAAAGTTTTGGCATTGTGCGAGAATCCGGGGGTACTCGACGGCTTGCTCAGCAGTATGCGGCAGCGCTACACGCCTGCGGAGCTTTATTTGACTCAATCGGTTGCTACTTTTTTTGAAGCTACGCATCCTTCGGCGAATAAGGGAGATGCCGTGCAGTATTTAGCGGAGGAACTTTTGGGTTTGCAGGCGGCGAACGTGATGGCGATCGGCGACAATTTCAATGATGTGGAAATGATTGCCTACGCGGGCGTGGGCGTGGCGATGGGCAATGCTCCTGATGGCGTGAAGGCTGCTGCTGATTGGGTGGCGCCGGATGTGGAGGAAGATGGGGTGGCGGCTGCGATCGAACAATTTGTTTTGGGCGATCGTTGATATTTGTAGCACCAATACCGCAGGGGCGGGTTTAGCGACATTTGGAAAAAATGTATATCAACCCGCCCCGACCCAGCGACAATTTATTATTATATAACTCTCTAGTTTTGAGTTCTATGCAATCAAGTTTTGATGATCAAAAACAATCCACATTTTCGGATTTTTCGAGATCAAGTGCAGTCAATTACTTTTTTTGCAACATCGAATATTTATTTAACGAACCGCGAAGACGCTAAGAACGCGTTCGGCGAAGCCGTTCCCATTCCCCGCAGGGGTTCCCGAAGGGTAGGGTAGGAAGAAATGAAGAAAGCGGGGCGGGCTTACAGATCTTCGGGATGTGAATTATAAATAATTTCAAACTCTTAAAAACGGGTTTCAACAGAAAAAGCACCGACGACTGGCCGTGTTTCGTCTCGGTGCTTCTTCTGGTTCGCTCCTCACACGTCCATCAATATAGCTGACTCAGTAAATTGTGTCAATACTTTTTCCAAAAATAGTTTTTTGAGTCGGCTGCTACCGGGGGGGCGGCGCGGTGGAGCGAGGCAAAACTCTTGCAATGCAAGGGTTTGACTCGATCGCCCAAGGGTGGCCTTGAGCAGAAAAATTTTATTTCACTTCTACCAGCCAGTCCAAAATCAGAGCGTTGACTTCACTGGGCCGCTCGTCGTGGGGACAGTGGCCTGTGTTGGGAATGGAAACAAATTTCACTGGTTTATCGTTGGCGGCCAATTGTTGATAAATCTGGCTGCCGGCGATCGGCGTCCAGGGGTCGTCTGCGCCCCAAAGTACCAATAACGGACGATCGACTTTGGGCAGCAATTCTGACGGTTGAGGGCCTGGAGGGGCTGTCAGAATCGAGGCGAACACTTGTTGAGCTCCGGGCTCGCAGGAGGGGGCGTGCAGGAGTTCTACGAGTTCGTCGGTGATGGCTTCGCGGTTCCCGTAGACTTGGCGCAGGGTGTTGCGGATGCGGTGTTTTTGGCGGATGTTGTTGAACATAAACGGGCCGATCAGGGGCGATCGAACTAATTTAGTAAAAGTCCCCATCACTACTCGCAGCGGGAAATTCAGTTCGTCCGGTCTGTGGTTGAGCCCGCCGGCACAGTTGATTAAAACTCCGCCTGCTGATATTTCTGGATGGTTGGCGACTACCATCAAACTCAGCAAAGCGCCGATCGAATTCCCGACAAATACCGCCGGTTCTAGTACCATATCCGCCCAGAAATCAGTCAGCAATTCTTCCCACAATTCCAGAGTGTAATCTAGGGCTGGTTTGGCGGAAGCACCGAATCCCAGCAAGTCCAGAGCAAATACGCGATAGCCGCCGGCCGCTAGTACGGGGATATTTTGCCGCCAATGTCCGATCGAAGCCCCAAATCCATGAATCAAGATCAGAGGGCGGCCGGTTCCTTGGACGGTATATTGGATTTTGTGACCTTTCCAAGTCCAAATTAATTTTTCAAAGCTGGTTGCAGATACTAATTGTTGTGCAGTCACGGCTATTATGTAAAGTTTCGTTAACTACTTTCATCATAGCAGAAGTCAGTAGTCAGTAGTCAGTAGTCAGTAGTCAGTAGTCATGAATTATTGGTTATTGGTTATGTGTTATTGGTTATGTGTTATTGGTTATATGTTATTTGTTGTAATACCCCATGCCCAATTCCCCATGCCCAATTCCCCATGCCCAATTCCCAATTCCCAATTCCCATTTTTACTTTTTTCCTAGCAACCAATAAGTCATCATATCCCCCTTACCTTTTACCGGAATCACGCCTCGCCTCTCAAACAAATACTTATCTTTCAAAAGCTCATAAGTAACATCAGTAACTTGAATGCTGCCAGCAAAACCCGTAGCTTCCATCCTCGCCGCTACATTCACCGTATCTCCCCATAAATCATAAGTGAACTTGCTAACACCAATTACTCCCGCAACCACCGGCCCGGAATTGATGCCAACGCGAATTGCCAGTTTTTCCCCTGTCTCGGCGCACAACTTTGCTATTTTTGCCTGCATTCCCAGGGCCATTTGGGCGATCGCCTCGGCGTGATCCTGTGTCGGCGTAGGCAACCCCCCGACTACCATGTAAGCATCGCCAATAGTCTTAATTTTCTCCACACCGTACTTTTCAGCTAACTGGTCGAAGTGGGAAAAAATTACGTTCAAGCGCTTTACCAACTCGGTCGGAGACATTCTAGCAGACAACTCAGTAAAGCCAACAATATCAGCAAATAAAACACTTACTTGGGCAAAACTATCGGCGATCGTGCTTTGCTCTGCCTTCAAGCGTTCTGCGATTGGTTTGGGTAAAATATTTAACAGCAACTTCTCGCTTTGTTCTTGTTGAACTTTTAGCGCTTCTTGCGCTAATTTGCGCTCTGTAATGTCAGAAACAGTACCCTCATAGTAGAGCAGCTCACCTTTTGAATCTCGAACAGCCCGAACATTTTCTGATACCCAAATCCGGCGCCCGTCTTTGCGGCATACCATAGATTCAAACCCCGAAACGGCATTTTCAGCATCCATAGCAGCCACGAATTCGAGGCGGCGTTCCGGGTCAACGTACAGTTGCTGAGCAATATTGTTAATCTCTGACATAAGTTCTTCGGGCGAGTCGTAACCGTACAATTTTGCCAAAGCTGGATTAGCGCTGATATAGACTCCTGAAGGCGTGCTTTGAAAAATACCTTCCATCGCATTTTCTACAATGCTGTGATATTTTTCTTGAGCAATACGCAGCAATTCTTCTGCTTGTTTGCGCTGAATCAAAGAACCTAATTGGGTGCCGACCGCATTAAAAACGTCTATAAATCTGGCGTCTTTCCCACCAGACGAAATTTTAAAGAAAACTAGCACTGCCAATACTTCATCGCCTACCAAAATCGGCACGCCAAAACCCGCTTTGAATCCGAGTTCTAGTGCTATTTGACTTCGGAAAAAATGCGGGTAGCCCCGGGAAAGATCTTCTACCCATTCCGGTTGCTTGGATGCCCAAACTCGTCCCGGCAGCCCTATATTCATGGCAAATGTCAGTTGTTCGCTTTGCTTGCGGAACGCATCCATCCTCGCGTTGCTCGCATACCAGCCCCGGGCAGATTGCAGCACAGTTCCTTCTGCATCGGGAATCCAAGCTTCTCCTACATCCCATCCGATTGTTTCGCCAACTTGGTGCAAAATTACTTCTAAAGCTGAGTGAAAGTCTACAGCTTCGCCGATCGCCCGCGTAGTTTCCAGCAAAAACCGGATTGATTCTTCAGCCCGCTGCCGTTCTGCGATTTCTTCCTGCAATCTAGAATTGCGATCGTGCAGTTCCTTAGCTTGCAGTTGCAGTTTGGATTGCAGCGAACGAAGGGAAAGCTGGTTTTGGACGCGGGCTAAGACTTCTTCTACTTGAAACGGTTTAGTAATATAATCCACTCCTCCTACTTGAAAAGCTTTAACTTTTTCCAGCACGTCATCTAGCGCACTAATAAAAATTACCGGAATATCTTTAGTTTTTTCGCTTAACTTTAACTGCTCGCAAACTTCATACCCGTTCATTTGTGGCATATTAATATCTAATAAAATTAGATCGGGAGGAGATATTTGTGCCCCTTGCAAAGCCAAGTGTCCGTTAATAGCCTTCCTGACATGATACCCGTGAGATGTCAGCATAGTGGATAAAAGTCGCAAATTATCCGGCATATCGTCAACGATCAGAATGTCTTTAGGAGTCGCTGGTAAGGGATGGTCGTTCATCATAATATAATTGAGTTAAATCGATAATGATATCTATCCGAAAATTATCGACTAAATCTGTTAAAGCGTTAGCGAGATTTGCCTCAGTTTCGGGAATTTCCTCGATCAGTTCGAGGATGCGGTTGTCGTCAACACAAAGTGCTGCTTGGTGCAACTCGACCACCCAGTCTGTGGGCATTACACTCAAATCCTCGGTGGTCAAACTTTTAAGCAGCGTCGGTGTTGAAAAAGAAGTAGATAAGTTTTCTTTCTCATAAATATAACGCAGGTTGAGATGATGCGCTATCTTTTCAAAGAGTACCTCTTCCCGAAATGGTTTACATATCAAATCGTTACAACCAGCAGACAAAATTATTTGCCGCTGCTCGTCAAAAGCACTAGCCGTTAAGGCAATAATTATTGTTTCTTTACCTTCGAGAGTTTTCTTAATCTCTCTTGTCGCTTCATACCCATCCATCACGGGCATCAGCATATCCATTAATATCAAATGCGGCTTCCAAGTTGAATGCAAAGCAATTGCTTCTTGACCGTTAGTTGCTTCCCGGACTTCAAATCCCAGGGGTACCAGCAGCTTAAGCAGCAGTTGGCGATTTTCCGCTACATCTTCAACTATTAGTATCCGATAAGTGTCTTGTCCGGCTTCTAAAGCAATAACTTGTTTAATCGGCGGTTTTTCTTGTTCATCACTTTCTGTTACTAGGTTAACCCAGATATTAAAGCTAAAAATTGTGCCTTGGTCGAGTTTGCTTGCAACAGCAATATCACCTCCCATGATTCGGACAAACTGTTGGCTAATCGGCAACCCCAGACCAGTTCCCTGCATGGATTTTCTACCAGTTTCGGTTTGTACAAATGGCTTAAATAATGTGGAAATTTCTGAGGGAGAAATGCCGGGTCCCGTGTCGGCAATTTCAAAACACAATTGGGATTTTTCTTCTTCTGTGGCGTCTTTTTCAGCTTGCCTGCTGACGCGCAAAGTAACGGTTCCCTGCTGAGTGAATTTAATCGCATTGCCGAGGAGGTTAATTAAAACTTGCCGCAATTTAGCTTCGTCTGTTTGAATGTACTGCGGCAAATCCTCGGCATTTTCAAAGATTAGGTGCAAACCTTTTGAGTTGGCTTTTAGTTGCAGCATTTCTTTGAGACTGTTGAGAAGGTTGTAGAGATTGAAGCGGCTGGGATTGATCGTAATTTGACCTGCTTCTATTTTGGACATTGACAAAACATCATTAATGAGTTCTAGCAAATGTTCGCCACTGCGGTTAATAATTTCTATGTATTCTTTTTGTTCTTCCGTGATAGAACTGTTGCGGGCCATGACTTGGGAAAAACCGAGAATGGCGTTGAGAGGTGTGCGGAGTTCGTGGCTCATGGAAGCTAGAAATTGGCTTTTGGCGCGGTTGGCAACTTCGGCGTTTTCTTTGGATTTAATCAGTTCCATGGACTGTCTTTGAGTGCGGGCGAGCAATTCCGCTTGCTGTAATGCTACTCCTAGCTGAGTACCTACATCAACTGCAACGTTGATTTCAGCTTCACTCCACTGGCGGGGAGCAGAATTTTGATAGGATGCTAATAATCCCCAGAGCTTTTTTCCAGAGAAAATTGGTACAATAATGTAGGATTTAGCTTGAAATCTTTCTAGCAAGTGGACGTAACAATTATCGAAACCTTGCTTGTAAATATCTGGGACACAAAGGTAAGTTTTACCTCGGCTGTAGGCTCCGCCTTGGGTTTGTTGCAAATAGGTATCGTGGACTTCGGGTGAGATACTATCTAATTTTTGAACGAGGCAAAGTTCGCTGTCTAAAGCCCCTTCAGTAAGATTAGAATCGGTCTCCTGTGCTTGGATGAAAGAAACCCACTTGCGGTCAAGGGATTCCGCTACAAATTCGCCACTCCAGTCTGGATTGAAACGGTAAATAGCGACTCGATCGCACTTCATGGTTTGGCGCAATTCTCGGGTTGTGGCGTGAAAAATTTCTCTGATATCTAAAGTTTGCCGCATTCTTTCAATGATGCGGGCGATCGCTCTTTGTCGTAAAGCACTTTCTTGCAGTTCGGTTTCTGCTTGCTTGCGTTCGGTAATATCTACAGCCATTAAAGCAATGCCGATTGCTGTACCGTTATCGTCAATTAGCTGAGTATTGTACCACTCGCAGATGATAATTCTGCCGTCTTTAGTCAGATTTTCGGTAGTGCCGCTGGATTTGGCATTCAACTCGTGATTGAACATCTCAGATAATTGCGGGTGGTAGCTTTCAGGTACGATCAAATCGGAGGCGACACGACCAATCGCTTCTTGCTCACTGTAGCCAAAAATAGCTACGGCTGCAGGATTCCAAGTGATAATTTCTAAATTGAGGTTTAACTCGATAACTGCGATCGGCGTTTGCTGCAATAAAAATGAGATTCTTTGCTGCGATGCTAGCAGTTTTTCTTCGGCTAATTTGCGGTCTGTGATGTCATTAGCAGTGCCGAGAATTTGTTTGGGTTTACCATCGGCTGTTCTGAGAAATACTGTATCCCAACTGTGCATCCACCGCCATTCACCGTTTTTGTGTTTCATTCGGTATTGACATTCAATGACATCACCGTCTTGGGCTTGCTCCACTTTTTTGACGCTTTCCAAAAACTCTGGCAAATCATCGGGATTGAGCAATTTTGGCATCATTGCTGTACCCATATCTTGTATTTCTTGGGCGGTATATCCGAGCATCGTAGAAATTTGTCGGTTGGTATAAACATTCCGCTGTTCAATTACATCGTAAACGTACAATAGGTTGGGATTGGAATCGGCGATCGCTTGAATGAAGTGTTGGCTCTTTCTGAGTGCGGATTCTGTTTGTTTGCGAACGCTAATATCTCGCGCCACAATAATCACTGAATCTGGAGTCAGCGGAGAAACTTTAGCGTCGAGGCAAACGTTGCGCTCTCCGACTTTAAAGCTATATTCAACATTGATGGTTTGCTTCGTTTTTAGAGCTTGTTGGATCGCATTTAATACTAAATCTGCTATAGGTTTCGGCAAGACTTCGTGAGCTGTTTTGTTAATCATTTCGCTTGGAGGTTTCACCAAATTTGTTGATGCTGTCGGGGCGATTTTGATGCAGCGCCCTTCTGCATTTCTCACTAAAACTGTGTCAGTCATGGCGGCAAAAATCGCCCGCAATTCTGTTTCCGATTCTTGCAGAGCTTGCTCGGCACGGACGCGGGTGCGAATTTCTGCTTGCAGCACTTTATTTTGCCGATCGAGCTGCTGAATTCGGTTTTTTTCTCGTTCGATTAGTTTAGCTTGAGCGATAGCGAGTCCTACTTGAGCCGCCACAGCTTCTAATAAGTCGATTTCCTCGGAAGTCCATTCCCGGTAACGATCGCACTGGTGCAAACAGATAGCACCGTTTGCCCTGCCTTGGTAAGAAGTGCGAATTGCCAGCATCGATTTTAACCCAACCTTCTGGCAAATCGGTTGAACAGCTTGCAACAGAGGGTCTGAATAAACATTGTTGGAGGCGATCGCCAGATCTTGTATCATCATTTGTATGATGTGAGGATTGCCCCAAATTGGAACAGGTACATTCCGAATAGATTCACACTCCGGTTCGAGATACTCTGCCGCCAGAGGAATATCGACTTGGGGAGTAGTAACGTAAGTATGAATCAAACAGCGATTGACGCAGAATGCCAGACCGATTTGAGTTGCAGCTATTTGAAATATTTGTTCTGGCTGCAAGCTTGAGCGAATTTCTTGAGTTATTTTTGCAATCAGCAATTCTCGCTGAATTTGCCGTTCTAAAGCAGCTTTAGCTCCTGCCATTTCTATTTCTGCGTGCTTGCGATCGGTGATATCAAAAAGTACGCCATACCAAACAATATCGCCATTATCGCGCATTTCTGGTCGAGAATTAGATTGCAGCCATTTGAGTTTATCCGACGGTGTAATAATCCGCCATTCACAGGCAAAAGGTTCTAAAGTTTGGGCGCTAGTAGCAATTTGTTTTACCAGATATTCGTGGTCATCTGGATGATTTTGATCGAAGCAAAAATCGGGATTTTTTAATATTTCCTCACTTTCTAATTCGTAAATCTCCCGACAAGCATAACTAATATATTCAAACTTAAAACTTCCATCGGGCTTCTTGATAAATTGATAAAGAACTCCCGGTATATTGACCGCCAATTTCTGCAACCGCGCTTTGCTTTCCCGGAGTGATTGTTCTGTTAGCTTGCGAAATTCTACCTCTTGTTGCAGTTGGGCATTCTGCTGTTTTAATTGTTTTGATAGCTGTTGTATAGTCAATTGACTCTCGATCCGCACTAAAACTTCTTCCACTTGAAAAGGCTTAGTAATGTAGTCAACACCGCCGACTTCAAAAGCTTTGACTTTGTGAAAAATTTCCTCAAAAACACTCAAAAAAATAACCGGAATTTCCCTCGTTTTCTCGTTGGATTTCAGTCTAGCACATACTTCATATCCGTTCATTTTGGGCATGGCAATATCTAGCAAAATTAAGTCCGGGAGAACGGTTAAATTAGCATTGACCGCCATTTCTCCCGAAATCGCCCGCTGAACTTTATACCCTTCTTTCGTCAATATGTTTGATATAAACCGCAGGTTGTGGGGCTGATCATCAATAATTAAAATGTGAATACTTTCTTTGTCAAATATCATTTTTTTTTCGGGTCATTGTGATGTTTTTAGTGCTAAAAGCAGATTGATTATTTAATAAATTTAGCGATTGCTTCCGATCATCATCATTATTTATTAAATATTTTCAAACTCAGCAAATAGAGGATTAACTTTAGATATTAGCCATCAACTAACGCACCTTCTTTTTTTTAAACTTATTGGTTGCTTGTCTTAAGTTTTCACTCAAATTAACCCTACAATACTTCGGACAGTTTTATATCTAATCGAGTGTCCGAAACCCAGACTGGCTATATGGTGGACTATTATTTCAAGGTTTAAGTCCAGCCCTAAGTTTCCTAAAATGCGTTAAAAATGGCAGGGCTTTCTCTGTAAGGCTTACAGGGCCGTTAAAAAACTGTCCGAAGTATTGACCCTACTTAACCACAGTTTATTGTCAAAACAAATCGCCTTTTTTGCGGTACAAATTAAGTATGCCGAAAAACAATCATCGCTTGGGCACTCCAGACCAAAGCAAGCGGGTTTTTTAACTTTGTTCAAAAGCTAGGACAAAGTATTTTCGTTCAACCCGGTTGATGCGGGCAGGACAGTTTTTTGCTTGACTTTAGCATTAAAAGTCCCAGGAGGATAACGCAAGTTTCTGGACATTATGCTGCCACATTCAAAGGGTTTTAGCAGAGATAAACACCTGGACATACCGCGAGGGGAAGAAACAGTTTTTTTTACTCTTTTCGCTGCAACAAAGTATGGCTGTGAAAAACCTCGGTTTTGACCCACCCGCCCATCAGTCTTAAGATATTTATAGGTAACTAAGAGTATATAGCAATCCACCCCGCACCCAAAGCCTACCATATAAACTATTTTCTCGGTCTTTTCTATGCCAGCAATTCCTTAAGTTTAGCAATATTTTCACTGCTAAAGTAAATTTTAATTTCTAGTTCTTGGTCAGATTCCCACAGCAGCAGCAGATTATCTTGGCCCAAGGCGATTTCGGGATTGTTTAATTCAAGTGTTTGATATTTAACTTCGGGAATTCCTACGCGAATTACCAGTTCCGTTTCCAACTGAGGATAGATGTACAATTGCTGTTGCAAGTTGTCAAGTTCTAGTTTGTCAACAGTGTTGTTACGTTGGACAGGGGAATCGGGTTTGTACCAATAGAGAGTTTCCTCCCGAATTTCGGGATTGACTATCACAAATGTTTCGTCAAAACGCTGGGGGTGCCAGTGAATTTCGCTCAGACCGCCGATTTGCGGAATCAGTCGCTCTACCCAGCTAATTTCTTTGCCGTTCAGGTTTGCCCACCACTGACTAATATTATCGAGATTTTCAGCATTTTCGGGGTCGGTGCTGCCGGACTGCCAGACTGTTTTTAGTTGTTGCATATACAGGTTCTCCAGCGAATTTAAATTTGAGATTGCAGGTGTTCAATTGGAGATTCATTCGTTATACAATAATTTTAATGGACTTACCAATTATTTACCACGAAGATTACGTTGCACCTCTGCCACCGGATCACCGCTTCCCGATGGCAAAGTTTCGGATGCTTTACCAGATGCTGCTGGCGGACGGGGTAGCAGATAAATCGCAATTTCACGCTCCCGAACTTCCCCCTCAAGAATGGATTGAATTAGTCCACGACCACTCCTATGTTCAAGCTTACTGCAACGGGACGCTGGATAACAAAGCGACTCGGCGAATTGGTCTGCCTTGGAGTCGGGCCCTGGCCAACCGCACTTGCACTGCGGTTGCAGGAACTGTACTAACTGCCAAACTCGCTTTAGACTACGGTTTGGCTTGCAATACTGCGGGCGGAACTCATCACGCCTTCCCTGCTTTTGGGTCTGGTTTTTGTATTTTTAATGATTTGGCGATCGCCTCTCGCGTCTTACAAAAAAATGGTTTAGTTCGCAAAGTTTTAATTGTCGATTTAGATGTCCACCAAGGAGACGGAACCGCCGTAATTTTCCAAGATGACAGCAGCGTTTTTACTTTCTCGATGCACTGCGAAGTCAATTTTCCCGGCACTAAACAAAAGGGCGATTTAGATGTACCTTTGCCTGTCGGTATGGAGGACGACGAATATTTACAAACCTTGGATAAATTCCTACCAGATTTGCTTTCAAATGTCAAGCCAGATTTAGTTTTGTACGATGCTGGAGTAGACCCTCATCACGGTGACAAACTGGGAAAATTAGCTTTAACTGATACGGGCTTATTTCGCCGGGAAATGCAAGTTTTGATGGCGTGTTTGGCTGGTGGCTATCCCGTTGCCTGCGTGATTGGCGGAGGCTATTGCGATGACGCTAAGGGGTTAGTTTATCGGCATTCGCTGCTGCACCGAGCTGCCAGTCAAGCCTATAGGCAGTATCGACTTTGATCCAGAGCGGCGAGATTTACAGCACTTCCGGATGTTATGAGGTACAGTAGCAGCAATTAGTAAACCAGTTTTTAAGATGTTTCGGATTAATTAAGTCAAGAGCCACAGCAATTATGGTGTCAACCATTTTAGTGGTGGTTGGTGAAAACTGGATCAATAAAGATTTGAGTTGCGACCACCATAATTCAATTGGATTAAAATCAGGAGAGTAGGGGGACAAACACAAGATAGAAGCACCCACCGCTTCAATCATGGGCTTAATTGAATCTACTTTATGCGCTGGTAAGTTATCAATTCACGTCTACTGCTCCCGACCACAATTGTGGCACTAAGCATTTGTCGATAAACACCTCAAATGCTTGGCTATCCATCGAGTTGTCTATGGTCATTAATGCCACTACTCGCTGGAAACTAATTGCACCAATTACTGCGACTTTCTTGCCCCGATAAAAAGGTTTGACTGCATAGGCTCTCGTTCCTCGTTGGGAACGTGCATGAGTTCTGGTTAAACCTAGCAATACCCCAGTCTCATCTAAAAAGACTAGATTTTTGGGGTCGATATGCTTGACTTTTTCCCAATACTCTAACCTTAATTTCATGACTCTTTCAGTGCCGGCTTGGCTACTTCTCACTGTTTTATTTTACGATTTAATCCCAACTTTTGTAAGGCGTTACACATGGCTGTTCTACCCACCCAATTTCCCGTCTTCTGGGCAAATAACTCACACAATTCTAGTAAGGTTGCATCGGGATGTGCTGCCACTATTTCTCTCAAAGAAGCTGTGGAATTATTCAAATGACTGTATCTCGGTTTCCCCCTGGGTTTCGGCTGTAAATTTACCTCTGTTTTTTGTTGCTTGACCAGTTTCTGAACTAAGCTTTTACTGACGGAAAATATCGCTGCTGTTTTTCTGATCGACAGCTTCTGATCTTGATGGGCTGCTACTATTTTTGTCCGCAAATCTACTGAATATGCTTTCATTGATGTATTTTTTTAATCTATTCTTATTGTACCTCATAACACCCGGAAGTGCTGTAAAATTCACTTCAGTATTGTTTGGCGATATTGCGTGTTTAAGGTATAAATTTTTACTAAAAACTGGCTAAAGTGGCATTACAAGAGACTGTTTGCGAATCAATAAAGGGCTTGACCCCTCACCCATAAAAATAGTGAGTCTAGAGTAAATGTCTAATTGACCATATAGCTATTAACTACCAATAGCGAACGAAAATGCTGCGTTCCAGAGGTGAGGGGTAACACCCCCTGCGGATTCGCCAACAGTCTCTTACAATAGATATATGGCGTTCAATCGTAGTGTATTTTATGGAATCAAACTCGTTAAGTATCAGAGAAGATGGGGCCAAAGAACCGACTTTGATGCCCATAGACAAGCGCTACCTGCTCGTCATCAACATCAAATCCTTCTACGATTCCAAAGGCAGCAGGTATATCGATTTAATGTGGGCTAAAGACCTAACCCAACACTTCAAGTATTTGAAAAACTTCACGCTAGCATCTCCGGGCGTGCGACAAACTCCCCCACAAAATACAATACAGGTGGATTCGGAAACATCATTTGCTGATGCTAAATTTATTGACCTTCCCTCCGCAGATAGCTTGGCAAAAGCAATATTGCTGCTGCCGGCAACGGTTGCCCAGCTTTGGGACGCGATCGCATCTTCCGATATCGTACATAGTGGCGGCGTATCAGGCTGGCCGATTCCGATGGCATGGTTAGTGACGCCAATAGTCCTGATACAGCGGAAACCATACCTGCTCATAGTCGAGTCCGCACCGTGGCGGCTGCTACCGGGCACCCCTGCCAGCATTAAAGCCAAAATTAAAGCTTACATATACGAAACATTGAGTCGCTGGTGCGTCAACAACGCCGACTTGACAATTTTTACACAGGCAGAATATCGGCAAAGTTTATTAACCAAACGACACAAACAAAGTCAGATAATTCATGCTTCGTGGATAGATGAAGAAAATATTATTTCGGAAGCAGACGCGACAAAAATATGGCACGAAAAACTGTCTGCCTCGCCCAAACAACTAAAAATTCTATTTGCGGGCAGATTGATTGCAGGGAAAGGCCTGTTAGTTCTCCTAGAAGCAATGAAAATCTTGGACGAGGAAAACATTGCCGTCAAGCTGGACATACTAGGTGAAGGCGAACTGTTAAGCAACTGCCAAGCAGCCAGCAAGGCGATGCAAAAATCGGTACAGATCGAACTTTTGGGAACTATTCCTTACGGCCGAGAATTCTTCAGCCGGCTGCAACAATATCATGCTGTTGTGGTTCCCAGCACCTCAGACGAACAGCCCAGAATAGTATACGATGCTTATTCCCAGGCTGTATCGGTACTGGCAAACAACACAGCCGGACTCCGCGACTGCATCGAAAACGGCATCACAGGCTTGATCGGTAATTGCAATGACCCCGTTGCTTTAGCAAACTTGCTCAAACACTCGGGAGAAAACTTGAGCCTACTTCAAAATATGGGCATGGCAGGCCTGAAATATTCTCGCAGCCTGACTCACGAAGAAATGCACCGGCAGCGGTGGCAGCTTTTGTTAATGATGTTGGAGCAATCAAAAAAGTAAGTAGGTAGGCGCAAATAAACCTGGCTGTGTAACCGAATGTAAAGCTGCCATAACCTTTGGGATTGCTTCGTTTCACGGAGTGACCCTCGCTTTTGACTACTTGTGTATTTTCCCACTCATCTACTTAGGCAATACCTGCAGGAGGGCGATCGCTCCAGCTTGCCAGATGGGTACAACTTGAGCTAAAAAGTTGTTAAACAAACAACGGTACTTATGTCGAAGGCCAGCGAGTCCAATCACCCCTATCCACTGCTGGTTGTCATTGTTAACTACCGAACCTCTAGTTTGACAATTGACTGCTTGCGCTCTCTAGTTAGCGAAGTTCAATCGCTGCCCGGTATGCGAGTTGTAGTTGGCGACAATGCTTCAGGCGATCGCTCCGTCGAAGAAATTAGTAGTGCGATCGCCTCAGAAGGCTGGAATGAATGGGCATCCTTCGTTCCCCTAGACCGCAACGGCGGATTTGCCTTCGGCAACAACGCCCTGATCCGTCCCGCCCTCCAATCCACCAATCCCCCCCCTTACTTCCTGCTGCTCAACCCAGACACCATTGTTCGCCCCGGTGCCTTAAAAGCCCTCGTCGATTTCATGGACTCCCACCCCGAAGCCGGCATCGCCGGCAGCCGCTTGGAAGACCCCGACGGTACCCCCCAGGAGTCAGCTTTTCGGTTTCACAACCTCTTGACCGAACTCGATTTTGGTTGGCGCACAGGCTTTATATCCAAGTTATTAGCCAACTGGGCCGCAGCGCCTCCTATTTCCCAAGAAACCTGTCAAACTGATTGGGTAGCTGGAGCCAGCATGATCGTCCGTCGCGAAGTATTTGAAAAGATTGGCTTGATGGATGAAGCTTATTTCATGTACTGCGAAGAAATGGACTTTTGTCTGCAAGCGAACAAAGCTGGCTGGAGTTGCTGGTACGTACCCGAAAGTCGCGTTGTCCACTTAGTCGGCCAAAGCTCAGGCGTCACTGACACCAAAAAGCCCGCCAAGCGGCTGCCTACCTATTGGTTTGATTCCCGGCGTAGGTACTTTATCAAAAATTACGGCTTGGTTTACACAGCATTAACTGATGTATCCTGGGCTTCGGGTTTTGCAGCCTGGAGGGTGCGCCGCGTACTTCAAGGCAAACCAGATGGCGATCCACCACAATTACTGAGGGATTTTGTATTAAATAGTGTATTTTTAAAGGGGGGTAAGATTGAAAAATCCAAAAACTTTTAAAGGGAGTTGGTAAATCGGTCAAAGCCAACTAAACGAGGTTAACCTAGGCAAGCAAAATATTTTATGATGCAGCAGAGAAATTAGTATTCTTGATCGATAAAACCGGATTGCTCCTTCCTCAAAAACCTGATATACCCATTAATATCGTCGGCATCTAGCAATAGAGTAAACAAGAAATAGTGTGAATTATAGCTTATGGTCACTGAGCAAAACTTAATCACCAGTGAAAATCAAGTAGAAGACCCCGGCCTGGGACTGTGGCAGCAAATTAAAGAAGACTGGATTGCTCATGGTCGAGATTGGACAAAACCGGGATTTCGGGCCGTAGCAGTGCAGCGTTTTGGCGTCTGGAGAATGCAGGTAGAACCTAAATTACTGCGAGCTCCTTTGAGCATTATTTATCGAGCACTCTACCGAAAAGTCCGCAATAGTTACGGGATAGACTTGCCTTACACTGTGAAGCTCGGTCGTCGCGTGGTGATTGAACATCAAAACGCTATTATTATTCACGGATATTGTAAAATCGGCGACGACTGCATTATCCGCCAAGGTGTAACGTTGGGAAACCGCTATTTGGACAAACCGCTAGAATCCCCTCAATTGGGCGATCGGGTTAACGTCGGCGCCGGTGCAAAAATCCTCGGAAAAGTAAACTTGGGAGACGACGTAAATATCGGTGCCAATGCTGTAGTTTTATCAGATATTCCAGCCGGTCAAACTGCCGTTGGTATCCCAGCCAAAATTATCAAATCCCGCCCTGCTGAAAACAATACTTAAATCATTGTCTTTCTTGTGCCTTTTTCTTCCTCCTATAACTCTGCGGAGATTCAATCAATCTAGCTACTCAAGTTAGAGATGCCTGTTAAGCTAAACTTCACAAATAGGCACAATTGTCAACATCATCAAAATATTCCACAAACAATGGTTGAGTCAATCACTAAGCCAATCGTTTCTGCTACAGAAGCAGACTGGAGCCGCGAAAAATCTAGCAAGTGGTGGGAACCCAGTCGCCAACTGCTCAAATCTATCCGCAACTATCAAAAGTGGCAGAAGCAGGGTGGGGTTTTAGGCTATTTTTTATGCCGTTTGAACATCATCGAGTATCGATTCTGGAGCGTTGTAACTGCAACAGACATCCCTTTAAATTGCCAAATACAAGGAGGACTGCTGCTGCCTCATCCTAATGGCATTGTCATTCATCCCAGTGCTTCCATTGGCCCTAACTGTCTGATTCTTCAACAGGTGACAATTGTTGCTGATGTCAAAATCGGCGGTCACGTCGATATTGGTGCAGGAGCGAAAATTATTCGCTCCGTAACGATCGGCGATCATGCTTTGATTGGTGCGAATGCTGTGGTGATTTGTGACGTGCCACCAGGTGCAACCGCAGTGGGAATTCCCGCAAAAATTATCGAAAAAAAGACCCCTAAAGTCTGATAAAAATTATAGAAGTCGCAGAAAAAACAGCAAATTAGCTCGATTTTTATTAAATTACAAGAACTACTCAGTAGTTGAATTCAATAAGTAAAAATTGAAAAAAATTGGAGTGGTTGCCAACAGCTAAGATTTGGGATTCAAAAATTAACAAAAACCCGCGGCTTTCAGTCGCCGGAGATCCAAAACCTCAAGTTTTCCCCCTCACTTTTCCAGCGGGTTTCAATCTTTCGAGTACCAACTCAGCGCGCCTCCGTGCAACTTTTTCCCACGTAAATTCCTGTGCCCGCGATCGGGCAGAGTCACTCATCCGAAGCCGCAACTCGGCACAACCTGCTAATTGTTGCAAGCCCGTCACTAGCGCTTCTTCATCATAGGGCGAAACAATTATGCCCTCTTTGCCATCTCGGACAACGCCACCCGCTCCCATAGGGGACGTTAGAACTGGCAAACCGTTAGCCATCGCTTCATAAGTAACCAGCGGACTACCTTCCTCGATACTGGGAAAGGCAAAAAAGTCAGCTTCGCGATAAGCAAGGGCAATATCGCTGGTGTAATCCCTATGAATTACATCTGAGCGTGCTAAAATTCTGCTGCAAGTTTCAGCAATTCCTGGCTCCATACTTCCGCAAAGCAGTAGTCTGCCTTTAATTACCGCTTTTTCCCAAGCCCGCAACAGCAAATGAGCTCCTTTTCTGACGCAAACACTGCCCACAAAGATAACAGTAATCGTGTCTGACAGTGGCTTGTCGGTCGAAAAATTCGGGAAGCGCTTGGGAGACCACCCGTAACTGGTAAGGATCAGTTTATGTTCGGGAACTCTCGCTCCCATAAAAGATTTTTTGACCTCGGGACTCGGACAAAAAATGAAATCAGCCAAATTAATTTCTTCCTCCTCTTGCTGAATCATATCAGCAGTAATTTTGTGTTGGGGAGCGGGCGTTGCTGATTCACGGTATGAATAAACTTTTCACTTGATGTTACAAAACTCACTCTACTTGGCTTATAGCCATTCCGAAAACTTAAATTCATACTTCTATTCAGCAACGCCAGGGAGCGATTCCCAAGCGGCTGGAAGCATCATCAATAATAAATTTTGCCTGCTTTGTATAGCAGTTGATCCGCTCCCAAAAAATGGGTTTTCTCTGTTGCTTCACTTTCCTAAAGGTTTCGATCGAAGTGTTAGACTACAAGTAAACTGCATCAAAATTCTTGAGATCTCTGAGAAAAAGCTTTTCTGTACAATCTCTAGGTCCGTCAGCGTTGCGGTAATATAGCGATTTGAGGTATCTGGGTACAGATTCTACAAGATTCGGTCTGCGACATGACGGCTCGCAATTCGGAACAACCATGCGGACTTTACAGTCAGGGTAATTCCACTGTTCGCAGAGTAAAAAAATGTATGGCTGGCTCCTCGATCCGTACAGTAAAGTGTGAAGAAAGAAGGTAATTGCTCAACTAGGGGAAAAAAGGGAGCCATCAATAGAGAGAGCTTGTTGAATCCCACATTCCGCAGTTCTGGCTTTAATGACTAAGGATTATCATACATTCAGTGTAGGAAAAATATCTGTGCCTACCT
>NZ_JAUBRA010000061.1:0-42610 GCF_036701555.1 Microcoleus sp. Pol10D4 | reverse complement strand
CACCTGCTGCGAGAGTTGTCGGTAAATTTCCGACAATGCTAAATCCGGTTGGTAGGGTAGGATTGCTGAGGTTTAAAACTGCTGTACCGAGATTTTGGACGGTAAAGGTTTTGTTGAGAGTGCCGCCAATTAATGCACTACCAAAGTCGATCGTACTTGCAGTACCATCAGCTATATCCGTAGTTCCGTCTAATACTTGGATTTCCGGTACAGCAGTTGCTGTGACTGTGGCTGAAATCGGGAAATCAAAGGGATTTTCATCCGTATCATCATTGACAAATTGCAGCGTACCTGTTTTACTTCCTGCTACTGTCGTATCGACTTGAAGAAGCAGGTTAGCACTGGCACCTGCTGCGAGAGTTGTCGGTAAATTTCCGACAATGCTAAATCCGGTTGGTAGGGTAGGATTGCTGAGGTTTAAAGCTGCTGTACCGAGATTTTTTACGGTAAAGGTTTTGTTGAGAGTGCCGCCAATTAATGCACTACCAAAATCAATTGGACTTGCAGTACCATCAACTATGTCTATTGTTCCGTCTAAAACTTGAATTTCTGGTAATGGTGTTACATCATTATCAGTAATTGCAACGTTACCTGTTGTCGTAGTTCCGAGTGTGATACCGCTAGAAGGAGTCGAGATTGTGAAAGTACCTGTTTCACTTCCTTCTACCAGTGCATCATCATTAACATTAACGGTAAAGGAACCTGTGGTTTGACCGGAAGGAATGGTAATGCTAGTCGGAATAGTACCAGTAAAGTCGGCAGCAGTGGCAGTTCCAGACAGAGCCACATTTACTGTTTGAGCACCTACAACGGCGCTTGATGCTGTGGCAGTGACGGTGATAACTGGACTTCCGGTTTCTGTACTTGTGACTGGGGAAACTGAGAGGTTGACTGTGGGGGGCAAGTCGTTGTCGGTAATTGTTAGTGTCCCCGTCGTCTTGGCGACAACTGGATCTAGAAAGTAGTTAAAGCCAGTATCGGCAGTAACGTTAACTTTGATTGTTTCCCCTGGGTTGAAAATAGCATCATCGATGGGGACAGCATTGAGGACGGCGGTAGTTGCACCAGCGGCAATGGTGAAAGTATTAGCAGTAACTGCCGTGATATTCGTACCCGCAGTTAAGGAGTAGTGACCAGGAGTAGCAGCGGTACTGCCAGTGGTGTTGAAGTTGACGACTAAACCGCCTGCGGGGGCGGCAGTATCGAGAGTGATATTAAATGTGCCAGTGGTGGGGCCGGTTTCGGTGGGAGTAGTACCTGCGGCGATGCTGACTTTGGGGGTGTTGTTCAGCAGGATGGAGGCTTCTGTGTTGATGCGATAGTTCGCCACAGCTAAGTCTGGTTTGCTATCGCCGTTGAAGTCGCCGATGCTGACGGACCGGGGGTTAATCCCAGTAGTGAAGTCAACTTTGGTGGCGAAGGTGGGGGTGGTGGCTCCTGTGGCGGTGGTGTTCAGCAGGATGGAGGTGTTGCTGCTACTGTTCGCTACGCCATAGTTCGCTACAGCTAAGTCAAGTTTGCCGTCGCCGTTGAAGTCGCCGATGCTGACTGAGCTGGGGCGAGTGCCAGTAGTGAAGTCAACTTTGGTGGCGAAGGTGGGGGTGGTGGCTCCTGTGGCGGTGGTGTTCAGCAGGATGGAGGCGGTATTGCTGGTTTCGTTCGCCACAGCTAAGTCTGGTTTGCCGTCGCCGTTGAAGTCGCCGATGCTGACTGAAAAGGGCCTAGTCCCAGTGGGGAAGTCAACTTTGGTGGCGAAGGTGGGGGTGGTGGCTCCTGTGGCGGTGGTGTTCAGCAGGATGGAGGTGGTGTTGCCGTACCGGTTCGCCACAGCTAAGTCTGGTTTGCTGTCACCGTTGAAGTCGCCGATGCTGACTGATACGAGTTGACCAGTGGGGAAGTCAACTTTGGTGGCGAAGGTGGGGGTGGTGGCTCCTGTGGCGGTGGTGTTCAGGAAGATGGAGGCGTTAAAGTTCGCCACAGCTAAGTCTGGTTTGCTGTCGCCGTTGAAGTCGCCGATGCTGACTGAATAGGGGAAATTCGCACTAGGGAAGTCAACTTTGGTGGCGAAGGTGGGGGTGGTGGCTCCTGTGGCGGTGGTGTTCAGCAGGATGGAGGTGGTGAAGCTGTTAAAGTTCACCACAGCTAAGTCTGGTTTGCTGTCGCCGTTGAAGTCGCCGATGCTGACTGAAAAGGGGCTAGTCCCAGTGGTGAAGTCAACTTTGGGGGCGAAACCCAGGATGCCACTGTAGGTTTTGAGGGCGGTTTCTGTGAATGGGAGTTTGGGTGGTGTGGGGGATGGGGGGATGAGTTGTTGAATTTCCCAGTTGCCTCCTAGTGCTGAGTTGCCTGTGGGGTGGGCGTTGGCGGCGATTTTTACTCCAGTGAGTTGGTGGAGGCGAGTCAGGAATTGGTTGGCTTCTTGGTGTTCGTCTCGAAGTCCGCCGAGGGTGTGGCGACTCTCGGGGGTGTGGTCCTTCGCCACATTTACCTCTTGTGTATTTGTCGAGGCGACGTTACACCCGTAAATAATGATGGATGCGTTTTCTGTGAGGCTTGATCGCCACTGTTGTAGCTGCTGAGTATATTGGGGGAGAGTTTCAATATTTAATGCTGTATTCCCTAACTGAAGATGACCGGGTGCACCGTGTGAAATAATGTTGATGGCTGAGTATTGCTTACCTTTGAGGACTGCGGTGATTTGTGCCACAGCGTCGCGGTTGGGGTCAAGGATGGCGGTGTCGATGCCTGTGAGGATGCCGTCGATCAGGGTTTGGCTGTCTGGGATGTCCGAAGAGATGAAGGCGATATGTCTAGTCATTATTTCTAGTATTAACTTTACGGCAGTTGAATTGATAATAACTATATCATGGGGAATATTATATGATCCGGATTACAACTTGATATATAAAATATATGAGTTCTGATTCAACCGATAACGCATCAGTTTTGAACACTATCCACGAACACGATATTTTTGGCGATCGCGAGTTTCCAGCTTGGCTAACTCAACAACAAATCAGCCTTGCTTGCACTACCTATCAAACCAGCCGCTTAATGTTAATCGGTGCTGCGCCAGAGACTAACAAAATTTCAGCATTTTGGCGCATATTCGATCGCGCAATGGGGCTTTACTGCACGCCTTCACGCATTTACCTCAGTTCCAAATATCAACTCTGGCAATTAGACAATGTGCTAGCGGAGGGAGGGCAACATCAAGGTTACGATCGCTTATACATACCGCGCATCGCCTACACCACAGGCGATATCGACATCCATGATGTAGCTGTAGATAGCAGTGGACAAGTAATTTTTATCAGCACATTACTCAATTGTATAGCTACATTGAGCGATAGCCACAGTTGTAAACCTTTATGGAAACCACCCTTTATCTCACAATATATAAATGAAGACCGCTGTCACCTCAACGGTTTAGCAATGGTAGCTGGGGAAGCGAAATATGTCACAGCGTCGAGTCAGTCGGATGTGGTGGATGGCTGGCGCGATCGCAGACAAAACGGCGGTATAGTTATTGATGTTCAATCTAATGATATTATCGTCACAGGCTTGTCAATGCCACACTCACCGCGCTGGTATCAAGATAAATTGTGGCTGCTGAATTCAGGGAGAGGCGAATTAGGATATGTGGATTTAGAAACAGGGAAATTTGAGGCGATTGCGTTTTGTCCGGGATATGTCCGAGGGCTGGCATTTTGGCAAAATTGGGCAATTGTTGGACTCTCGAAACCTCGGGGAGGTGACAACACTTTTAGCGGTTTAGAATTGGATGAGCTGTTGGTAGCCAAGGATGCTGAGGCTCGCTGCGGTATGATGGTGATAGATTTGACTACTGGGGCGATCGTTCACTGGTTGCGGTTTGAAGGAATTGTCACGGAACTCTATGATGTGCAGGTGATTCCAACAGTCCAAAAGCCTATGGCTGTAGGTTTTCAGACTGAAGAAATTGCTCAGTTAATTACTTTGGAACTTTAACCGCAGATGGTGGCGGATGTATGCGGATTAACGCAGATAAATTTTTACAGGATTTACCCACGGGGTGTGAGAGAAAGTATTTAAGCGGGATTTGGTATTACTCAAAAATCGCCCCATTTAACGAAGTTTTTCTTAAGTCTACTCTAGCTAAATTTACACCTCTTAAATCAGTACCTGTTAAACAAGTATTGCTTAAATCTGCATAACTCAAATCAGCACCTCTGAGATTAGCATCCGATAAATTGGCTCCAGATAAATTCGCCCTCACAAGTTGCGATCCACTCAAATTGCTGCCACTCAAAATTGCCGATTGCATCTGCGCTGCCATTAAGTTTGCTTTGCTTAAATTAGTGCTGCTGAGGTTAGCCAAATTCAATTTAGCATAACTCAAATCAATGTTTTCCAAGCAAAGTTGGCTCAATTGCGCGCATCGCAAGTTAGCATTAATAAAAAACCTGTCTCCAATCGCATAACGGCGCAGCAATTCGTCAACTTCCAGCCGAATTAAAACCGGTTCGCAAGTATTTTGGTAGCACCACGATGTCTCCAGCAAACGGGCGGCTGCTTCAATTGCTACCTTGTCGCATTTAGGGAGTACCAAACTATTGCACCCATCCCACTCACCCTTGAGCATGAATGCCATGTCAGAAGCTGCTACAATTGAGTCGCATAGCAAAACGGTTTCTGACTTGGGTTGCAGCCAGTTCATTAAAGCGATCGAACTCTTGTTTTTCACTGTTGATTCAGGGTTTGTGCGTCTTTCTTAATTATAGGTAAAAATATTGACAACAGTATGCACAAATTCGCTGCGGCTTCAGAGAATGAATTAATTGTGTTTGGTGCAGCCAGACCAGGATACCGCGATGCAGAAGTTGCTCGCTGGATTGAATTTATGCAGGGGCATAATATCAAGCAAGTTTGCTGCTTGCTGGCTCAGACCCAGCTCATCTGCTACACTGATTTACTGGGAACATATCGGAAAATATTTGGGTGCGATCGAGTTTGCTGGGCACCGATTGCAGACTTTGAATTGGTCGATCGCGATATTTTAATCGATCGCATATTGCCGTTCTTGGAATCTGCAAATAGCAAAGGCGAACGGGTGGTAGTTCACTGTTCTGGGGGGATTGGACGTACAGGACAGGTTTTGGCTGCTTGGTTGGTCAGCGGGCGGGGATTGTCTAACAAACAGGCGATCGCAGCAGTAAAAAAAACTGGCAGAAATCCCTATGAAGCAGCAATCGCAGCTTGTTTGAAAGGTCGAAACCCCTGGCTAGTCGTTGAAAAACTTAATGCTATCTTAGATGATTGTCGCCTTGCTGCGAGAAATGATATATAGCACTATAGAAACTATATATATGTGCCAATTGTCTAAGTTTTAAAAGATTTAAAAGACTCGGCTTCCTACGATCGAACTCAGGTATCCAATAAATGGTTGTTTTGGCTGTCACCGTTAGCCGATCCGCTGGCGTTTTTGCGAATTCTAATTTCTGCTTTAAATCAGCCTACTCAGTGGCGCGGCAGGAAGTATGAATAATCGTTAAATTTTTGCTACAGCTTTTAAAATTGGTAGAAGTGCGAGATTCCTTTTGAATCGAACGGGCGATCGTACTTTTTTTGATTTCCTAAATCAACCGAAAATTCGCCGATGTAATCGCATTGGCACTCACTCCAATCATCACGCCTAACTCCTCTCCTGTCAAGACATTTTTGATAAGATTTCCCTGAGTATTTTGAGTGCTTGCTAACTGAGCAAAGCTTAAACCTTCGCTTAATCTAATCACATTTTGACCGCTTGTAAAATCAGCAATCCGGTCAAATCCTTGACCAGCTTTTAAGACAAAGATACAGCATATTCGATATATTCCATGTAGATATACTTCATAAACCTGGAATACGCTGTATCTTTCCTAAAAATACAGCGGTTGTAAATTTTGCAGGAGATTTACATTTCTGGATTGCTTATACTTTCCTGGCGTTTATTGTACTGCACACGATCGACCAACGAAAATATGTGCGATCGTTTTGGAGACGAACAACCCAAGCCCTGAAAAAATCCTCGCTAAGTTAACCTTAATCAGCCTGGGAATCAATAACGTATTGATGTCATTGATCGCGGGGATTGTTAGCTGGCGCGCCCTCTTAGAAAAGCAATCGCAGCATCTGTTTTTCATGGGTTCTGCCTTGAGGATTCGGAGATTGAGTTGACAAGCTGTACCGCATTTAAATTGTATATTTCAATGCCGTATCAAAATTCTTCCAATCCCCGCACCTACTCAACGCGCCACCTGCCGCATATATTCCCCCCACAACTGAGCGGCATTTGAACTACCTCCCCCAGTCGGAGAATTATCATCATTTCCCAACCAAACTCCTGTCACCAGTTGCTGACTCGGAATATAACCGACAAACCACAAATCTCTATTATCATTAGTTGTGCCTGTTTTTCCAGCTTCTCCCAACCCCAAAGCCGCACTACTGCCCGTACCTCCCCGCACCACACCTTGCAGCATATCAGTCATCGTATCGGCTACTGCTTCAGAAACTAACTGCCGATTGGCAACACCATCTTTTTGATACTCATAAATTACCCGGCAACTGTTAAAATCATTTCGATCTTTACAATCGCTGCTGTCAATAATTCGCTTAATTACGTGGGGGCGATTTCCCAATCCCCGATTGGCCAAAACCCCGAAAGCTCCCGTTAATTGCAACACATTAACTTCACTTTCACCTAATACTAAACCAGGGTTAGAACGCAGTTCAGAAGTAATTCCCAAACGTCTAGCCATTCCCACTACATTGTCTAAACCGACATCTTGTGCAATTCTCAAAGCAACTGCATTTTCCGACTGTGCTAAACCCCGATACATATCAGCAGTACCGCTGGTTCTTTCGCAGCCGCTGTAACTTTGTCCGCCCCAAGAAAGGGGGGCGCAAGAATAAGTTTTATCGGGTGAGATTCCCTGTTCCAGGGCGGCTGCATAGGTAAAAATCTTAAATGTAGAGCCGGGCTGTCTCAAAGCTTGGGTAGCCCGATTAAACTGACTTTTCAAGTAATCTACGCCTCCAACTAAAGCTAAGACTTCCCCGGTTGTACTATTGAGAGTTACCACGGCTCCTTGAGAAAAACCTGCACTGGCTCCCGCATTTTCAACAGCATTTCGGAGGGAACTTTCCGCCAACTTTTGCAAGCCAGGGTTTAAACCTGTTTCTACAATAAAATTGCCTTCTCTGGCTAACTGCTCCCCTAGCAAAAACTCCAATTCGTCAAAGACATAACTGTAGAAATAAGGAGCGATCGTACTTTGCAGATATTGACGAGCTTTGGGATTGATATCAATTCGCGATCGTCTCGCGCGATCGGCTTCTTCCTGAGAAATCGTCCCCAGTGCCCGCATCCGTTCGATCACTCGATCGCGGTACTGTACCGCCAACTGATAATTTTGAATCGGATTAAAACTGTTTGGCGCAGGCAAAATGCCGGCCAAAGTTGCCGCCTCTGACAAAGTTAAATCCTTCGCAGACTTCCCAAAATAAAACCGAGCCGCATCCTCAAAACCGTAAAGGTCAATCCCCAAAAATACGCGATTCAAATAAGTCAGCAACAGCTCATCTTTGCTGTAATAATTCTCCAGTTTCAACGCAACTACCGCTTCCCGTAACTTGCGTCCTGCCGAATCTTGAGTT
The DNA here is from genome assembly GCF_036701555.1 of Microcoleus sp. Pol10D4. NCBI lineage: Bacteria > Bacillati > Cyanobacteriota > Cyanophyceae > Oscillatoriales > Microcoleaceae > Microcoleus > Microcoleus sp. Pol10D4. The sequence continues at coordinate 34,930 of NZ_JAUBRA010000061.1, read as the reverse complement.
CCCACATAATCTCGAAACAAACTCCTCGCTAACTGCTGCGTCACAGTGCTGCCGCCTTCGCGAATTCCTCCCCCGCGAACATTAGTCAAAAGCGCGCGCAAAACCCCGATCGGATCTACCCCCAAATGCCAATTGTAGCGACTGTCTTCCGAAGCAAGTACCGCCTTGGATAAATAAGGCGAAAAATCCTGCAATTGCTTTAATTCTAAGTGAGCGTTATTCTGAGGAGGACGCAGCGGAGTTTGCCCATCGCGGGCGTAAACAATCACGGGGCCATTGATACTTCTTGGCAGAGGCCGCACTTGAAACTTTGTCGATTCCATGCCTACCAACACGGCAATCAAAGCGGTGATTCCGCTGACGCCGTAAAAGCTGTAACGCAGAAGTTGCAAATACCAAGGCGGCGGATATACGTACTGAATTCTGACAGCGGCGGCTAGTTCCGGCGGCCCTAAAGTGAACACGTCTCCGTGACGCAGGGACATACTTTTAACTCGCCTTTTGCCGCTGTAAATGCCGTTGGTGGAGTCTTCATCTTTGATGACAAAAGGAGTCCGCCGCCGAGTATCGCGCGACAGGGATAAGTGCACGTGACTGACAACGGGATTGCGAACTACAATATCTGAAGATTTCGACGATCGACCTAACAAATATCGATCGCCCAACAGCGGATAAACCTCAGCTTTAGCTGCACCGGCATCCTGTACCCACAATTCGGGTACTTTGGCATTAGGTTTCAGCGCTAGCTGGTTAAAATTAACCTTAGCAATAGTCTGGACTGCTTGGGTAATCGCACCCAAGACGGTTTGAGGTTTGCGGGGCGGCGGCGGTGGGGTCATATTTCGCTGTGCACTACGATCGAGCGATCGGCTCTTGCACCATTCTACTCGCAACTTTTGGCTAATTTCACGATCGGCCCACACTCGATCGGCGATCGTCGGCTAGTGGCGATCGATTTTGGGGTTATTGGTGAACCCGCAAGGCCAGCAGTTGATTGAGCAAATCTCCATCCAACCACCAAAAATCCCCCTCTCGCCAGATGATTAAATTATCATAAATTTGCCAAAACATCCACACTTTCGATCTAATTTATCCCTGCTTTACCAACAATTCGCATATTAAAACCCCCCTTTTTCAAGGGGGGTTAAAAGCCGAAAATCAGCTTGATTCTCCTTACATCGAAGAACCCAAACCGGCATAAGCACCGTAGAAGAAAAGACTCACAATGCTGAGAACACCGAGGCCTGCAACAGTAGCTACCAGCCACAAAGGAATTCTGCCACTTTCACTAAACATAGCCATCACCTCACTAATTTACAGCTAAACAAATTCGATGGAACTATCGAAAGCCAACTCAGACACCAGTTAATTAAAGAAATAACTGGAAAACAAAATACCCAAAACAAAAATCAGCAACAAACCCAAATACAAAGAAGTCCGGTTTAACTCAACAGGCTGCTCGTTGGGATTAGGAACGCGCTCAGGCATTGTAAACTCCTATCGTTGAATAAATTGCATTGCTGCGATCGCGCCCAAAAAGAAAATTGTTGGGACGCCTAAAGTATGAACTGCCAACCACCGCACCGTAAAAATCGGATACGAAATTGGCTCATTATTTGGGGTTCTGCTCGTCATTTTTCCAAATCCTTGTTAAATTACTTGGCGTTAATGAACTGATCTACTTGTTTCTTAGCTTCAAAGCGATCCGAGATAATCGGCACTTCTTCGCGCTGCTGTGTGAAATACTGGTTAGGGCGAGGAGTTCCGAAAGCATCGTAAGCCAAACCCGTTTGCACAAACAGCCATCCAGCAATAAACAAAGCCGGAATGGTGATGCTGTGAATTACCCAATAACGGATACTTGTAATAATGTCACCAAACGGACGTTCTCCAGTTGTACCAGCCATTTAGAATCCTCCTTTCAACAACAAATTGACAGACAATCTCTATTACTATTCTACTATCAAGCAGCTTGCGCTGAACCTTGATATTTAAGTAGAGTACCGCTCGCGCCGATCACAAATCCGCGATCGGGGCCCATAAAGACAATCCTGTAAAAATTAGCGGGAACATCTTCTACTTCGCGGTCTTTTAGCCATGTTTTCCCGCCGTCCAAACTGCACAGCAAATTGCCGCCACCGCCGGCTACCCAAACTTCATTATCAGTCCGGTAAGCCATGTCCAGCAAACCCCAACTCGCCTTGCGATCTGGAAAAAACGGTTTTCCCCAACCTTCAGGATTGGACGGGTCGCTAAACTGAATCTGACCACCACGGGCGAGCATCCACAAACGCCCGTCCTTGGTAAAGCCCATATTTTGCAGGCGCCGAGAACTATTGCGGTTGTGAGGTTCCCAAGCTTCTTGTCCGGGTTTCCACACCGAGTAGAAATTTCCCTTCGAGGAAACCGCAACATACTGCCCGTCTTCAGAACGGTTGATATTGCGAACTACCCCAAAAGAATCCTGCACGACAGCTTTCCAATTTTTGCCCCCGTCCGAAGTCCGGTAAATCGCCCCCACATCGGTCGTCATTTCGGCGGAATTCGGGCCCAAAGCCGCGATCGTACTCGGAGAACCTGGCAACTGACTGCTCAAAGCAATCCGCGTCCAAGACTTACCTTCATCGTTCGTGTGGAGCAAAACAGAAGGCTGGCCGACAATCCAGCCTTCGGAACCCGAAAAACTCACCGACGCAAAACGCGACCTCGGATCGTCGATATCCAGTGCTATAGACTTCCAGCTAGTACCGCCGTCCAGCGTTTCCAGCAGAGTAGCCTCAGAACCCACAACCCAGCCGTGCTGAGGATTGCCCGTAAAGGCAATATCCTGCAAATTAGCTTCTGTCGGCAAGGAAATCACTTGCCAGGGGTTGTAACTCACAGAACCGATGGTGCTGCAACTCGTACAGATGAGCGCAGCGGCCAATAACATTACAATTCGTTGCCAAAATCTCACAATCGTTTTACTGCAAACCATACATACTAAGTAACAACAAGAAACCAACGACCAAGCCGCCAAAAATCAGCAAACTTTTCTGACCTTCGGTCATGCCGTTGACACCGACACCGTAGCGCTGATTTGCCTTAAATCCCGATACCCCTTCCATCTGACCGAGATTTTGAAACACCGATTTGCGCGCCCCGCAAACGGGACAGACCCAAGTTTGGGGCAAATCTTCAAAAGCCGTGCCCGGGGCAATGTCAATTTTAGGATTTCCCTTTTTCGGCTCATAGACGTAGCCGCAGGCGCGGCACTCGTGCCGATCAAGGGTTCTGGTCTCAGTGGCTCGATCGCTCATAAATCCAAAATTATGGGTCAGCTAATCGTGAAGTACCTCAACTAAACTTCGTTCGAGTTGGGGCTTCCAACTAAAACTCATATTAGGACGGTCTTATTCGTCTTCAAGGTTTCCCGTCTCAACCGCCGATGCCACGTTAGGTACACCACTTGGGTGTTCGACACTTAAGTCGAGGATGGTCTTACTTAGCGTCCACAGGCAGCCGCCCGTCTTCCACAGGCAGTTACAATATTAAAATATACATTAAAAATTATTGCAGAAGATGGACGATCAATCTCAACCAACTCGTAATTTTAGCTACCCAAAATCTATATAATGTAACAGACAAGTTACAGAACCCTTTCACCTAGGCAGTAATTATTCACCGTGTTTGCACTCAGCGGCTACGAGTATTTCTTAGGCTTCCTGTTAATTTCCAGCCTAGTTCCTATCCTCGCCCTCACGGCGTCTAAGGTACTGCGCCCCAAAAGTCGTCCCTACGACCGACGCACTACCTACGAATCCGGCGTCGAGCCGATCGGCGGAGCCTGGATTCAGTTCAACATCAGATATTATATGTTCGCCTTGGTCTTCGTCATCTTCGACGTAGAGACCGTCTTCCTCTATCCTTGGGCGGTTGCTTTCAACCAGCTAGGACTCTTGGCTTTCATCGAAGCCTTGTTTTTTATCACGATCCTCGTTATTGCTCTTGTCTATGCATGGCGCAAAGGAGCCTTGGAATGGTCTTAAGTTCTGACAAATCACAAAAAGCGCTGATCAACCCTGTAGAGCGCCCCGAAGTTACATCGCAACTCTCAGAGAACGTCATCTTGACAACAGTGGATGATCTCTACAATTGGGCGAGACTTTCGAGCCTGTGGCCGCTGCTTTTCGGCACAGCCTGCTGCTTCATCGAATTTGCAGCTTTGATCGGATCGCGCTTTGACTTCGACAGATTCGGCTTAGTACCGCGATCGAGCCCCCGGCAAGCCGACTTGATCATCACCGCCGGCACAATTACCATGAAGTACGCCCCCATCTTGGTGCGGCTGTACGAACAAATGCCGGAACCCAAATACGTAATCGCGATGGGCGCTTGCACCATCACAGGCGGAATGTTCAGCATGGACTCCACCACAGCAGTCAGAGGCGTTGACAAACTGATTCCTGTAGACGTGTACATCCCCGGCTGTCCCCCCCGCCCAGAAGCGATTATTGACGCAATTATCAAACTGCGGAAAAAAATCGCCAACGATTCCATGCAAGAACGGGCCAGATTGCTGCCAACCCACCGCTACTACACCAGACCCCACAAAATGAAAGTAGTAGCCGACATCTTGGACGGCAAATATTTGTCAGTTCCAGGCCGAATAGCGCCGCCGAAGGAATTGACAGAAGCAATGGGAATGCCAGTACCGCCGGCCCTGCTTGCAGGACAAAAACAGGAGGTAAACCGTGGCTGAGACAGAATCTGCAATTGTTGAAGCCGGGAAGGTTTCCCAGTGGTTGACTCAAAATGGCTTTGAACACGAAGCTTTAGCGGCCGATAATTTGGGCGTGGAGATATTAAAGGTCGATCGAGACTTCTTAATTCCAATGTCAACAGCACTGTATGCCTACGGGTTTAATTATATGCAGTGCCAGTGCGCCTACGACCAAGGGCCGGGACAAGATTTAGTCAGCGTCTACCACTTGGTTAAACTGACAGACAATGCTTCCAAGCCTGAAGAAGTCCGCGTCAAAGTATTCGTACCCCGCGAAGATCCCAGAGTGCCATCAGTCTACTGGATTTGGAAAGCAGCCGACTTTCAAGAGCGGGAATCCTACGATATGTACGGCATTGTCTACGAAGGACATCCGAATCTGAAACGGATTTTGATGAACGAAGATTGGGTAGGCTGGCCGCTGCGGAAGGATTACATTTCCCCTGATTTCTACGAATTGCAAGACGCTTATTAAGAGAGTTTTGAGTTTTTAGCTCAAAATACAGTTGGTCGTTTTGCACCCACTTCTTTGAGGAGTGGGTGCAATTTTTTTGCTCCTTTCTGGAAAACCCTCGATTGCACGGTATTTCTGAAAAGCACTCGCCCAAGGCAAAACTATTTTAAATTGATGCCGGAAAACCCTGAGTAGATTTGTAAAAATGATTAATATTTGAGATTCATTGAACACTAAGGAGTTAAAAATGCTAACCAAACCGACAACTCCACCCAGCAAAAGAGAACCCGACGGATTCCTCAAAATCAGTCTAAATCTCACAATGGGAATTGGAATTACTACCTTTATTGCAGCTTTAACTTTAATCGCTGTTCATTTTTATGAATCAAAATACCGAGACACTTTAAATTTTGCGGTAACCACATTAGCTACTGCCGCAGGAATATCTAGCGCCGTATATGCTTTGCGGGGAATCGAAATCAATTTAGAGGACAAAAAAATCGATCGAACCTTACGTTACATACAAATATGGAACGATCCTAGCTATTTTAGTGTTCGACAAATTGCAGCAAAAATTCATAAAGATCTCAAATCGCTAGCTAATGATGATAGCAAAAGTGATGAGTACATGAATCAGATATATGCAGATGCAGAGAAAAAGCAGGAAATAGTCAATATTCTTAATTTTTTAGAAGAAATGTCTATGTGTGTCCATTTCGGTCTCGTTGACGAAAAATGTTTGAAAGAGTTTTATCGATATATAGTTTGTACTTATTGCGATACCTTCACGCTCTTTGTTCACCGATCGCGAAGAGACAAACAGAGCCCCAGGCTTTACATCCACTTAACAGATCTATGTGAGCAATGGAGACATTAATTACCCGACTTTTTATTGTTTGTAAAAGGTTTTACCGAGCGGATTCAGGATCGAAATGAGTCAAATGAAGAAAACAATCTGGAAATATTTCCGGATTGTTTCTCGACAAAGGGAATAGTCAATTAAATGAAGTGTAAACTGAGCCATAAAAAGGTGCATCAGTCTCCTTGAAGGTCTTTACTACTCTGGAGACAAGGACGTAGTTGTGCTTTTTGTGTAATAAAAGGAGAAATGATGAAACGATTTACTTGTTACTCAATCGACTTACTTTTTGAAGGTGATACAGGCTTCTAAAACCTGTTTGCTTTTGTCTGTCATTAATGATTATTAGTGTAGCAGATGCGAGAGAAACTCACCTATCTTTAAAATCGCATCCAACCGTGACAATTGTCACGAAAGCTAACATTTTCATACTCGACAGAACCGCTAATTTTTGCAGAGAGTGAGGGGCAACTCACTTTCTGCACTTGACTGTTACCTAATTCCCTAGAACTCATCAACCTAATTTCCATCTAGAGAGTTAGGTTGATGAGTATCTCCATATTTATCCACCCTCACACATTCCAGTTTATAGATCTCCCTCAAAATATGAAGGCGATCCCATTTGTTGATTCTCAGCATTACTTAACAGTGTAATCGACAAGCCCGATGCCACTCGCTCGTTATGTTTTGTGTTAAAGTCATTCATTTTCTGCTTTCTCCAAAATGTAGATGGATCGGAAAACCTAGCTTGAGAACGGGGAAAAATGCTTCGAGCGCAGTACATTTTGTTTGGAAAATCATAGAAGCCTCTCAATAATCTGAGATTGAGCCATATCCTGAACCATTCCAAGTCAAATAAATCTGCAAAACACCAAACTTACATTGCAACACGCTAAAAATTATCGTTTGGCCCGAATTCAGCTAAGTTATGATGCGTCATCGAGTAGCTTAAACATGGAGAAATCCCGATCTAGTTTGCGACCCATCATAGACTTAACTCCGTTTTAAGGGTTTAGGCAATCCTACGCAATTAAAAAAATGATAGTCTAAAAGACCTCTCTATGTCAACTTTTTTTGTTAACGAGTTTTAGAGAAGTCTTTGGATTATACAAGACTGAGCCCATTGAGCTATCAGCCTATGATTTGTCGCATTTACCAATATAAAACAAATCGCAATAAACGTCAAGCTTGTCGATGATATACGGCATCAACTTTAACGAGCCTCATCTCCGCTCGTTAGTGATATAGATCGCTTGAAGATCAGATTGAAATCCTTTCCGGTATCCAGAATAAACCCTGTACCGATAATTAACATCAGTTATTTTACTGAAAAAAGCAAACTCGATATTTCAGAACCTAGTTAACTCTACTATTTAACTTCCAAGCACAGCCTGGGAACCCATGTTCAGAGGCTCTGCCTCGCTTGCTTGAGAAAACAGGAGGCTCTGCCTCCGGATCTACTCTCTTTCAGTCTCCTCGCGGGGAAAAGGTAGTATGTCGCGAAACTTTAATTTCCCGAAAGTCAGCCTGCATCACAAATTGCAAGATAAACTGAGGGCTGCTTATTCGTATCAGCTTTTCTATGCTCATTCCAAATGCAAAGAATGCAGTTGTTGATATTCGTAAACTTCGTGACTACTGCCTCAATCCAGAACACGACGATGGCAAACACAAAGCGCGACTTTTTTCGTCAATTCTTGGGATGACACCTGACAATGCTAAGGAATTGCGCCAAATTTTGCTTGAAGTCATTCAAACTCACGAAGCTCAGTTAGGTAGGCCGGATGGGTTCGGGCAACGCTACATCTTAGATTTCACGATAGAATGGCAAAATAGAAGTGCAACCCTTCCGAGTGGCTGGATTATTGAGCATGATTCGGAGATTCCGAGATTAACAACCTGCTATCCTTTGTAGTGCGTGGAGCTAATAAGAGTGGCAAAGAATACAATTAAATTACTAGATGTCGTTGCATTGACAGTTGACCTTCCTGAATACAACCTGTGGCGTGGACAAGTTGGGACTGTGGTTGAACTGTTGGCTGATGGTGCAGCGTTTGAGGTTGAATTTAGCGATCGCAACGGACGCACTTATGAATCTGTCGGGCTGCATCCAGAGCAAATAATGGTCTTGTACTTTGAGCCAGCATTCACCTGATAGCAAATCCGAAATGGTTACAGCATACGCAGCCCAATAACTTGCGGACGTTATAAAAAATTTGATTTCAGGTTGATAAGTGAATATCCACTCAATAACCGGGCGTAAATCCCTCAACAATGCACATCAAATGACGCAAAATTGTTCCTGAGTGGGTAGTCCGCCCCGAATTATTGAGCGGATACAAATTTCTCAACTTGGAATCATTCCCTCTCTCTCCCCTATTATTCGCGAAAAATCTTCTCTTTATCCCTTGGGCTTGTCTTGGCAACTAGATTAACTGCTACCCCTACTTATTGAGCCGATACTGATACAGCATATTCCATGTAGATGTAAATCGCGAGAAACTGGGTTTAGAGCAACAGAATTAGTAATGATGTGAGAACTGTAAAGAAACCGGGTTTTTGGGTGTACTTTATAAACCTGGAATACGCTGTAAGTTGGTCAGCTTACCACTGATTGTCCTTACTTTAGAAACGCTGAACGGAAAGAATCCTGTTTTGAAGTTCATTAGGGGTTACATTCTCTACAAAACCTAAAATCCCGTTAGAATTCTTGACTCTGATGAGAGTTCCTGAATAAACTCCGTTAATTCCGCCTCTGAGTTGAGTTCCTGAAGCAGATCCGCTAAATTCGTCGGCTACATCTTGTAGTATAGCTTGTGGCCCATCGAACCTATATGTTAATGCCACATTCTGTATCGGCTCCAACACTATATCATTGACCGTTAAGTCACTTGCTAATCCAATGCGATCAACATCAGGATCAAAACTTTCGATTATATCGCTAGAATTGATATCTGTAGTGGCAGAATCTATTTCCAGAACGCATAAATTATTGCCAAGCCCACACTCTAAGAAGTCTCTGCCCAAGCCGCCAACCAGAGTGTTATTCCCATCTGTGCCGGATAGCAAATCATTGCCTCTCCCCCCAAATAAAATATCATCGCCAGCATCTCCAAGAAGCCAATCAGCATCTAGACCACCACTGAGCGAGTTATTCCCCTCCTGTCCAAACAAGGCATCTTTTCCTTTTCCCCCAAATAAAGAATCGTTGCCTGCAAAACCTATGAGAATATCTTCCCCTTCATTTCCCAGGATTAACTCGCTAGCTCCTGAGCCATTTACTGTATCATCGCCATCGAGCGCCCAAGCTCCTAAAGGGAAGTTTGTTAGCTCTCCAAAAGAAAGTTGAATCAATTCTGAGGTGTTGTCGCCAATTAAGCGCACTATCCCTGATGGATCGGGTTTTAAAGCCATAGCTAAAATCTTTGTGTGTTGGTAGATTACTAACCCTACTTGAACCCATACTGGCTCACAAGTGGGTCATAATTCAATTAAAACCATATTCAATATAACTCAAAACGGTATTTTCCAAAAGCCTAGCAACAGTCACTGGCCCGATTACTCCCGGCACCGGCGTGATAAATTCGGCTACTTTTTTAACAGCATCAAACTCCACATCTGGAGCCAAACGGCTCGTACCGTCTGGATTGACAACGCCGAATTCGCGTTGTTGCTATCTTGAATTCCTCACGGTAAATCTTAGTGATTCGTGATGTCGATCGGAGCTTGAAATCGTTACTAAACCAACTTTCTTCCGTCGATGCGGACTCAAAGAGTAAATAATTTTACTTACAAGACTTACGCTGCATAGTCAATTTTTACGCGATTGGTAGTAGTTGGGTGCGTATTTCGCACCCAACTACTAGCGTTTCTCCGTAACTCCTGTAAATATCAGGAGTTAATTTGTGCCTAACAAAATGATAAGTTTTTCAGCTTACAACTGATTTTACTGAACTTAGAAACCCTGAACGGAAACAATGCTGCTTTGTAGTTCATTAGGGGTTACATCCTCTACAAAACCTAAAATCGCGTTAGAATTCCTGACTCTGATTAGAGTGCCTGAAGAAAGTCCGCTAATTCCACTGACTAAAGCTGGAGGAATTAATGGTTGTAAAGCTTGCGACACATCGAACCTAAATGTTAATGTCACATTCTCTATCGGCTCCAACACTATATCATTGACCGTTAACCCACTCGCTAATCCAATGCTATCAAAACCAGGAACAAAACCTGCGATCCCATCACTAGAATTGATATCTGTAGTGGCAGAATCTATTCCCAGAACGCATAAATTAATGCCAGACTCACAATTTAAGAAGTCTCTGCCCAAGCCGCCAACTAGAGTGTTATTCCCCTCTGCGCCGTCTAAAAAATCATTGCCTCTACCCCCAAATAAAATATCATCGCCTGCCTGTCCAAACATAAAATCAGCCTCTAGACCACCACTGAGGCAGTCATTTCCATCAGATCCATCCAGCAAATCTCTTCCTTTTCCCCCAAATACAGAATCGTTGCCTGCAAAACCTGTGAGAAAATCTTCCCCTTCATTTCCCAGGATTAACTCGCTAGCCCCTGAGCCATTTACTGTATCGTTGCCATCGAGCGCCCAAGCTCCTAAAGGGAAGTTTGTTAGAGATCTCCAGGAGTAAGTTGAATTCCTTCCGAGCTGTTGTCGCCAATTAAGCGCACTATCCCTGACGCATCCGGTTTTAAAGCCATAGCTAAAATCTCTGTGTGTTGGTAGATTACTAACCCTACTAATTGAGCCAATACTGGCTCACAAGTTTGCCCCAATTCAATGAGAACCGTATTCAATATAACTCGAAACGGTATTTTCCAAAAGCATAGCAACAGTCATCGGCCCGATTCCTCCCGGCACCGGCGTGATAAATCCGGCTACTGTTTTAACAGCATTAAAATCAGCATCTCCGGCCAAACGACTCGTACCGTCTGGATTGACGACGCGGTTAATACCGACATCAATTACTACTGATCCAGGTTTGACCATATTAGCTGTAATCATTTCTGTGCGGCCGACGGCGGCTATTAAAATATCGGCTTGATTGGTAATCGATTCTAGGTTTTGCGTTCGTGAATGAGCTACAGTAACAGTGCAGTCGGCTTCTAATAGCATCAGTGCCATCGGTTTACCCACCAAAATACTCCGTCCCAAAACAACGGCATTTTTTCCTTTCAAATCAATCTGGTATTCCTGCAATAACCGCATCACTCCGGCGGGAGTACAACTCCGCAAACCTTGCTCCCCGCGCACGAGACGGCCTAAATTTACAGGGTGAAGTCCGTCAGCATCTTTGTCGGGGGCAATTTGGTACAGCAGCGAAATTGCATCTAAGTGTTCTGGCAGCGGTAATTGAACTAAAATGCCATCTACTCGATCGTCCTCGTTGAGCGCACGAATTGCAAGTTCTAGTTCGGCTTGAGTAGCGTTTGCGGGGTAATGCTGGCCGAAGGAAGCTATGCCAACCTTAGCGCAGGCTCGCTCCTTATTGCGAACATAGGCTGCGCTAGCTGGGTTGTCCCCTACCATCAGCACCGCAAGTCCCGGAGGACGCCCCTTCTGGGGTTGTAGAGCACGGACTCGATCGCTCAGCTCGCTTTGAATCTTTGTCGCTAAAGCTTTGCCATCTAGTATTTGAGCAGTTTTGGCATCCATTGTAGACTCTGGGTTAGGGGCGGACGATTTTAGATTTTAGCTTAATCCCCGCCAAGGACTACACTAGAGAAATTTCTTACTTGCGATCGATTCTGGGGATTCTGTTAAAGTAAGTCGTATCTCAAATCTCAACTCAGTTGACCAATGACTACTGCAATTAAGCAAGTTTGGGTTCAAAGATTCTGCACCGGCTCTTTATCGCTAATCCTCGCCAGCGGTTTTTTCAGTTGTGGCAATTTACCTCTGTCTCAACTTAATCTTGGCTTTAATGTGGCTAGCATTGGCGACGTTCAACAAAAGCGGCAAGTGGATGCTGAAGTTTATCTCCGGGGAAAGGTAGAAAATCGCGCTCCGTTTGTAGGGAATGCGGCTTATCAACTTGAGGATGGTACTGGCAGTATTTGGATTTTAACCAAGCAAGATTTGCCCCAGCTTGGGGATGAAGTGTTGCTGAAGGGAGAAGTCCGCTACAAAAGTATTACTCTGAAGGAATTGGCGGGAAAGGATTTAGGTGAAATTTATGTTGAGGAAATGGAACAGTTAAAGCGCACTCCCAGTTCAGACAAGGGGAAATAGGCATTGGTTATTTGTTGTTTGTTATTTGATAATTGCTCTTTGTTCCCTCTTCCTTATTTAATATCTGAGGAATACTCCATAATTCATCCGTGTATTCGTGTTAAATAACTAATGACTAATGACTAATGACTAATGACTAATAACACATGACTAAAATTCACGTTGCGATCGCGATTTTGTACCAAGACGGCAAGTTTCTCTGTCAGTTGCGAGACGATATTCCTCATATCAGGTATCCCGGACATTGGGCTTTGTTTGGCGGACACTTGGAACCGGGAGAAACTGCGGAAGTGGCTGTATTACGGGAATTATCAGAGGAAATTTGCTATGCTCCTGCAAGTGTTTCTTTTTTCTGTTGCGATGTCGAAAAAGATGTGGTTCGCCACGTTTTTCACGGACAACTTAGTGCGGATGTCAAGGATTTAGTGTTGCTGGAGGGTTGGGATATGAAGTTGTTGACCCCGGAGCAGATTCGGGCCGGCAAATGCTATTCTGAGCAGTCAGGAGATGTGCGACCTTTTGGCATTGCTCACCAGCGTATTTTATTGAATTTTATTGACTCGATTTGAGAAAATTTCCACGCACCCTAGATGGGAGCGGTTTGAGCAAAGAGATATTCGTAAGGTGGACGGCAGAGCCGCGCACCCTACATTGCAGGGGGTTTAACAGTTAAGAGCGAGCCGCAATCATTCCCGTCTGGCGCGCGTAGTCAAACAATCCTCCGGCATCAATTACGGGGCCTACTTCTCCTAAAGGTTTGAGCGAGAAAGTTCGATCGAGAGTGTGGTTGACAATTACCTCTGCTGTAAAGTCGATCGTCACTTCTTGGCCGGTTACAAACAAGTCGCAGAGCCTCTCAACTGATTCTATCGGGTACAATTCGCCAGTAGCCGAGCAATTGCGAAAGAAAATGCGTGCGTAAGACAAAGCCACCACTGCTGTAACGCCAGCGGCTCCCAGAGCGATGGGAGCGTGTTCCCGCGAAGAACCGCAGCCAAAATTTTCGCCCGCTATTATAATCGGATACCGGGTTTTCTGTTCACCGGATTCGATAAACTTACCGTAGCGATCGGGCAACCCAATCATCGCATAACTGCCTAGTTTCTCGTACTCATCCGGCTTCGAGGGAACCAGGGTCAGGTATTCGGCCGGGATAATTTGATCTGTATCGATGTTGTCGTCTACAACAAAAATTTGACCGCTAATTACTTTACCCATAGTTTATTTCCTGTTAGCCTCGCTCGATGCTGTGGTGATAATTTTAAGTGGATCGGTATGCAAGATTTGCATCTGTTCATTTTAACCTGGCAGTGTCAGTGATAACCTGTATGAGTAAAAATTAGATCCGAGACTTTGGGTTAACAATTAACAGATTGCTAAGCGTCAAGATAGTTTTATGGCAAATCCAATAGATGACATTGCTCGACAAGCTCGCGAGGGCTCGGTTGCATCGATTATTCAAATCCTTAATGACGAACTGGCACTGATAGGGGTCAGGGCCCGAGCTGTGTTTGCGGACGGGGTGCTGCAACTGCTGTGCGAAGCTGCAACGCCCCAACTGCTCGAACAGTCGAGTTTGGTCGATCGAGTCCGAGAAATTTTGGAACGCATTTCCCCCCGCAATATTCGCCGAGTCAACATCAACAGCCGGCTTGTGCGAGAACACCAACTGCTGTGGCTGGAAGAAATTAGCCGCGATCCCGATAATCAACTGTTGTGGTCTCAAGAAATTAAACTCAGAAAGCCCAATTTGTTCAAGCGTTTAGCCACCGCCCATCACGAACGCCACGCTCAAGCAGGCAAGCGGGCTTTGCCGAGAATCGCTATACCTCGATCAATGCAGCAACCGCGGCAATTTCAGCGCGGTATCGTCGGCGGCATCAGCTTGACTGTGCTGTTGCTTGCAGCAGCGGCCGCCATCCACAAAGGACTTAATTCCCAAGTGCCAAACAGCACACAAGCAAGCACCCAAGCAGTTGCCACTGCCGCTTCCTCTGAGGCAAAATCTGCTTTGAAAATTTCTAAGGAGACTGTTAATTCTGCTGTTGACTCTTTTGCCCAAGCAGTGCGAGTAGCCGAACAAGCAGCCACCCAGGGCAAAACCGCTCAATCTCGCCAGGATTGGTTAGTCGTAGCTGCTAAGTGGCAGCAAGCTTCCGATTTGATGGCGGCCGTGCCTTCCAAACATCCCCGCTACACAACGGCTCAGAACCGGACGGCACTTTATCGCCAAAATAGCGATAAAGCCCAACAGGAAGCACAAAATAAGTAAGCAGGTAAGTCGGATAAATTTAACCTTAGAGTCCACCATGCTGCTCTAGGTATTGTGAAAAATGAGTTTTTGAGTCAAAACTCGGAAACTCTCAGCTATGTTATGAGTGATAATTTTGGGATTTTGAATTTTTGCGATCTGCGTCACTCGATCGGCGGATTTGTATCAAAATAAAAATTTGTTAGGATCACAAACTTAAATAGGAAATATCACACACTAAGAAGAGGGGTGTCACTAAGCGGTCTCTAGAAAAGCTTTATACTAAATAACCGTCAAAATTAGCGGGAATGGGATTGATTATCATCCGGTAAAGGATGGTAAAGTTCACTCCGTACAGATCCAAGGGTAAAAAACAGGAAAATAGAACTCGGTCTGATCTGGGTATATTTTTACATAACGAGCGACCCGCCGACCGGCTGCACAAACACAGAAAGCAGGCTCATAACGGTCAAGCCGACAGTTATTGAGAGGTTCTATATTTGTTGTTGCAGCGGGAGCCGGCTCAAACATCTTAGAATAAAGGCTTGGTTGCCATGATCGATCGCCAGGGAAATCAAGAGTTTACTTCGATCGACCGATCGCCCTCAGAGTCTTGCACTTTGCATTTACCGCAAATCGCAGAACCAGTCTCAGTCCCAAAATTTCTGGATCGTCTTATGCAGTTCCAGGTCGATCCTGCCCTTCTAGGGCGACAAATTTGCCAAATTCTCGCCACCAGCTTTGATCGAGAACTCCTGCTGCTGCAAATAGCCAATACTTTGGGGGTTGCATGGGGGGCAGATTTCTGTTTGGTTACTGCTGTGGTTGACCAGAAAGTAGTACATCCGAATGCTTGCTGGGAAAATACGAGCAATCTACCCTATGTTGCCGATATTGCCGATTCCACTGAAACACCGGAACACCCCCAAACCACAAGATTAAAACCACCTAGCATATCACTCGAACACCCCGCTTGGGCAAACCTCCTAGCAGACGGCGAGATAGTGGCGATATCCGACTATCTGGATATTCCGGCAACTTCATCGCCCAATTCCCCTGTGAATGCGCTGCCTTTTCGGGCAATTTTGGCAGGGCCTGCGCGATTTGGAGGGGCTGTAAATGGCATGATCATTGTTGGTAAGTCGCAACCTCACGAGTGGTCAGTAGCCGATCGGCAGCGCCTTGAAGCAGCATCAGACGCGATCGGCAGCGCGATTTCTCACCTTCAAAAAACTCAAGAAATTTCCAGCTTAAACGAACAGTTACAGCGACAAGCTAAATACAAAAATCTACTCATGTCAGTTGGTGCCTCGATCGACACAAATTCAGAAGTCGATCGAATATTGCAGCAAGTTATTGAAAATACCGTCGATACCCTGGAAGTAGATAGAGGTCAAATCCTCCTATTGAAATATACAGATCCTCTATTTACAACTCGCTCCCCCAATCAAACTCCCAAAGCGAAAGTCGAATTATTTTGCGAATCTGTTGTCAAAAAAGAGCCAAACAAACAGCCAATAGCACAAAGCGCGATCAGCAAAAAAAGCTCAACATCCAAAACAAAAAACAAGGATAAAACTGCTAATTCCCAGTCCAAAATTCCTAACTCAAAACCAAATAACTCTCCCGCTTTTTGGCTGTCAGAATCTAATTTGTGCCAGCAAGCATTCCACAGCGCACCCAAACCCCTCGCCCTCGCTGACGTAGGCGCATTAATCGCCAAAGAACAAGAAGCAGCCACAGAAATTTTGAAACTCCAAGGCATTCGCGGCTTGCTGCTGGTTCCCATCACCGACGGTAGCTGCCAGGAAACAGTTCTGGGTTTCTTGGTTTTGCAGCACTCGAAGCCGCGCACTTGGAACCCGGAAGAATTAGAAGTTCTCGAATCAGTCAGCGCTCAAGTGAGCAAGATGATTATCCAAACTCAAACGCTTAAGGAATTGCAAAACGTAGTTTTAGACAGAACCTCTCAGTTGCAGCAAAGTCTAGACCTGCAGGGGAAACTGTACGAACAATCAGCCAATCAGCTAGAGCAAATGCGGAAATTGAAGCTGATTAAAGACGAGTTTCTCAGCACTCTGAGTCACGAGTTGCGTACCCCCTTAACAATCATGAAGCTGGCGATTCTGATGCTCAAACAAGCTGAACTGCCGTCAGCGAATCGGACTAAGTATCTCGACATTCTAGAACAGCAGTGTTCTAAGGAAACTGCTCTGGTTAATGATTTGCTGGCCCTCAAGCAGTTTGAGCCTCAGCAAGTCCCGATTTCTCTAAGCAAAATCGATCTCAACCGTTTATTTCAAGATTTAGCTGGGGATTTTGAAAAACAGTGGGCGGATAAGCAATTAACTCTGAAGGTGGATTTGCCCAAGTTAACCCCTTGCTGGGAAACAGACCCCGACATTCTCAATCGGATACTGCTGGAACTGCTGACGAATGCTGGAAAATACTCTGCTTCTGGAACGACGGTAGTTTTGGAGGCGTCTGAGGCAGCCGGCTATATTGTCCTGAGCATTTCTAATTTCGGGCGCGGCATTTCTGCGGCTGATTTGCCCCACATCTTTGACAAGTTCCGCCGTGGCACTGGCATTACTGACCAAGCTATCGCCGGTACGGGTTTGGGTCTGGCTCTGGTAAAGTGTTTAGTGCAGCACTTGAATGGTACTATTGATGTATCTAGCTGTCCGGCAGAAAGTTCAGAATCTGACAATTTGTGGCGCACATCTTTTACTCTGACTCTGCCGCAATTTGCAGCGGAACTCTGTAATGTAGAAGAATAGTTCGGTTGAGAAGCTGCTGGGAATTGGCAGCGAACAGGCGAAACTAGAAGACTTGCCAGAAGAGGGAGATTGGGAAATGTCGTAAACACTACCAAAGTCCTCTGTTTTGAATTTTTGATCTGGTTGCCGTCTAAATTGCCGGTTCTCGATTGCTGATTTTTCCCAGAACTTATATTATGTCTGGTTATTGTCCCGTAATTAGCGCGTGTTTTTAGTGAGTGCGACTGTCCTCTATTTATGAATTAATCAGGACTTGCATTACTTACTAGGAACTTAATTATAATTGTATAGTCGGAGATGATATTACGCAGTATAGACCAAATAAACTGAGTTTTTAACTGCTTCAAAGGCCTGCCACCCGTCTTTTCGTACAAACGGGTTTCTGCGTCCTGGATTGTCCCTAAAAATTGTCACGGTGCATGGAATTTGATCGCCAATATTATGCTCACAAAAGCTGCACCTAAAACCCTGCGTTGGCAACGTTCTAAATATTCGCCACTGGCACGGCAAATAGACATTTTTGCAGCGGCGGGAAAGTTTATGTTTTTTTTGTGGTGGGATGCACTGCTGCAAAATAATTCGCCTCAAACTAGAAGAATTCGCGCTCACTGGTTGGTCAATACTTTGCTGAATTTAGGCCCGACTTTTATTAAAATCGGGCAGTCTCTCTCGACTCGGGCGGATTTGCTGCCGCTTGAGTA
This sequence comes from Microcoleus sp. Pol10D4, assembly GCF_036701555.1. Taxonomy (NCBI): domain Bacteria; kingdom Bacillati; phylum Cyanobacteriota; class Cyanophyceae; order Oscillatoriales; family Microcoleaceae; genus Microcoleus; species Microcoleus sp. Pol10D4. The sequence continues at coordinate 16,873 of NZ_JAUBRA010000061.1, read as the reverse complement.
TGTGAAGGAACTCGAACAGTTGCAGGATCGGGTTCCTCAGTTTAGTTCCGAAGAGGCGATCGCTCTTGTAGAATTAGAGTTAGGCAAGGATATTTATGCTTTGTACCGCGATTTTGACCCGTCGCCCATTGCTGCTGCGAGTCTGGGACAGGTGCACAAAGCGAGGCTGCACACCGGGGAAGATGTGATTGTGAAGGTGCAGCGTCCGGGTTTGGAAAGTTTATTTGATTTGGATGTGAAGGCGGTGCGCCAAGTGATGCGTTTTTGCGATCGCTATTTGCCTGGGACGCGCAAATATGACCTAGCATCTATTTATCACGAGTTTTTTAAGATTTTATATCAAGAAATTGACTACGTGCAAGAAGGTAAAAATTCCGATCGCTTTAGCCATAATTTTCGAGAATATCCTCAAGTTATTGTCCCGAAAGTCTACTGGCAATACACTACTAAAAAAGTGCTTACTCTAGAATACGCACCAGGCATTAAGGTGGACGACCGCATTAGTTTAGAGGCGATTGGAGTCGATATTGTGAAGCTCAATCAACTCGGAATTTGCTGTTATTTGAAACAGTTGTTAATAGACGGTTTTTTTCAAGCTGACCCGCATCCGGGAAATTTGGCGGTGACAGAAGATGGTAGCTTGATTTTTTACGATTTTGGGATGATGGCTGAGATAAAGTCTCTGGCTAAAGACCAAATGGTCAAGACTTTTTTTGCTGTGATGAGAAAGGATGCTGACGAGGTACTCAATACTTTAATTTCGATCGGCTTAGTTGAGCCGATGCCGGATATGATGCCGGTACGCAGGCTGATTGCTTTTCTGTTGGATAAGTTTATTGATAAGCCGATCGACTTTCAAGCTTTTAATGAAATTAAGAACGAACTTTACATCATGTTCGAGCAGCAACCGTTTCGCTTGCCTGCAGAAATGATGTTTATTGTCAAGTCAGTCACGACTCTCGACGGCATTGCTAGAACTCTCGACCCTAACTACAATTTCCTAGCATCCGCTCAGCCTTTTGTCAAGAGTATTGCGGTGAGCAAGGGGCGGGGAAATGCGATCGGAGAATTGGCAAGGCAAGCGCGAAGTTTTATTACATATAAGTTACGGCAGCCGAGCAAATCGCAAGTTTATCTCAAGCGTTTGGAGCAGCGAATTGAAGAAGGCGAACTGCAAATTAGAGTGCGAAATCTAGAGAGCGAAAGAGCCTTGAAACGCATTAATTTAGCCCTGAAAACTCTAATTTTTGCTTGTTTGACTGGTTTTGTGTTTTTGTCGGGTGCAGTGCTGCTAGTGGGCGGATATCAAACGGGGGCGATCGCAGCTTTTGCGGTTTCGGGATTCGGTGGCTTGTTTGTGTTGCGCTCGTTGTTAGACTTGTTGGTTAAGGAAAAGCTCGATCGAATAGTCGATCGATAAATATACTAGGTAATTGGGAATTGTGATCGTAAGCTGCTACGCATTTAAATTGAATCCAGAGCCGAGCTCTGGGGCCCGTTCTACAATAGCAGACGATCGGCTGAGGTTGGTACTGCAAACTAAACTTGTTAACATAATTTGCGACTTTAGGTAGGGGCGGACTTTCAAAGCACGAAGTTATACTCCTAACATATATTAAAAGCGATCGCCCGCCCCTACAAAAAATGTACGCCCAAACATTGCTAAAACCAGACGGCCGCCCACTCACACTGTACAGTCGCTACCCAATCCCAGAAGGTATCGTGGCCGTAAGTCCCAGCAATGAACCCGTACAGGCAAACCCGCACTTTCGCTGGCATCCTTTGCGGGGGGAATGGGTAGCATACGCCAGCCACCGTCAGGGAAGAACTTTCATGCCGCCGCCGGAATACAACCCCCTGGCAGCTACAATTAACCCTAAGTTTCCGACAGAATTGCCGCCGGGAGAGTACGATGTAGCAGTGTTTGACAACCGCTTTCCCTCGATGACTTTGCAAGCAAAAAACGCACCTGCAAATATTGTAGAAACTTTGCCCGCAAAGGGCATTTGCGAAGTCGTTGTTTTCACTCAAGATCCGCTGGCTTCCTTGGGATCTTTGGAGTTATCTCACTTGGAATTGCTGTTAGAAGTATGGGCCGATCGCACTTCAGTTATTGGCAGCAATCCCGAAATTCAATACGTCTTGCCCTTTGAAAATCGCGGCGTCGAAGTCGGAGTAACTTTGCACCATCCCCACGGTCAAATTTACGCTTATCCGTTCGTGCCACCGGTGCCAGCGCGGATGTTAGAAACTCAGTCAGTTTACTATCAAAAAAACAGTAGCGGTTTGCTGCAAGATTTGATTCAAAAAGAGATTGCCGACAAACAGCGAATTATTTATTTAGACGAAGAGGCGATCGCTTTTGTCCCCGCTTGTGCCCGCTACCCTTACGAAGTGTGGATTGCCCCGATCGCCCCCGCTGCTACATTTATCGATTTGACGGAAAAACAGCGGCAATCACTCGCTAAGGCCTTAAAAACAGTCACCCTCAAATATGACGGTTTGTGGCATCGCCCATTCCCTTATTTGATGGCATGGTTTCAAGGGCCCACAGACGGGAAACCCCATCCAGAAGCGCATTTGCACGCCCAATTTTATCCGCCCTATCGATCGAGCGATCGGCTAAAATACCTCGCAGGAACCGAACTCGCCGCCGGAATGTTTGCCAACGACGCTTTACCCGAAGAAAAAGCTAAAGAATTGCAAGCAGTATCCGTCAATCTATTTTAGATTTTAGATTTTAGATTTTAGATTTTAGATTTTAGATTTTAGATTTTAGATTTTAGATTTTAGACTTGGGAAATGTTAACTAAAATCAGTGATTTTCTTCCTTCTTCCTTCTTCCATCTTCCTTCTTCCATCTTCCTTCTTTCATCTTCCTTCTTTCATATATGATAAACTCATTAAACCAAGAAGTTGACAGCAAACTCGAATTCATCCGCAAAGCCTTAACCGAAACAAAAGCGAGATCCCTTCGCTTGCGAGGCACGGACTGGTTTGCCTGGGCCACAGCCGGCGCTTCCCATACAGTATTGCTAACCGCAGAAACCGGAGTGGCAGAACTTTTAATCACCGCCGAAACAGCTTGGGTTCTCACCGATGAAATTGAAGCTCAACGCTTGCAGGACGAGGAATTACCAACCAACTTTCAAATGCACATATATCCTTGGGCTGATGTTGCACAGCGCGAAGCTTTTGTCAAAGAAATTACTGGTGGAGGTAACGTGATGAGCGATCGGCCAACTTCCCAAGAAATGCCAATAATCGCATCTTTACAATCCCGCAAACAGACAATGATGTCAAGCGAATTAGAGCGATACCGGCGAGTCGGGTGTTTAGCCAGCGAAGCGATGACAGAGGTACTTTCCGCCGCCAAACCCACATGGACAGAATATCAGCTAGCGGGAGCCGGTGCAGAGGCTTTGTGGGCGAGAGGTTTGCATCCAGCCCTGACATTAGTTGCTGGAGAAAGGCGTTTGCCGCTGTACCGCCACGCCACCGCAACCGCCGAAGAAATTGGGCGACAAGCAATGTTAGTATTTTGCGCCAGAGGATGGGGTTTGTATGCAAATTTAACCAGGTTTGTCTGTTTTGGTTCTCTTGCAGAAAAGGACGCACAACTGCACCGAAAAGTCAGAGAAATTGAAGCCACAGCGTTGAATTTTTGCCAGCCCGGAGTATCGCTGAATGCGGTTTATGATACGCTGAAAACTACTTACGAACAGCACGGATATCCTCAAGCAATTCGGGAACACCATCAAGGCGGAACTACTGGATATTTGGCGCGGGAAGTTGTGGCGAATCCAGCTACTTCAGATATTTTGGCAGAAAATATGGCTGTGGCTTGGAATCCGAGTTTGTCGGGAGCAAAAATTGAGGATACGTTTGTAATTCACAGCGATGGAACGTTGGAAAATTTGACTTTTGATCCGAATTGGCCGAGTGTAGAAGTAGCGGGAAGGTTGCGCCCTGTGCCACTGGAAATATGGGACGATCGACCTTAGTCAATTTAACTTATCGCTTTAAAGAAAAAAAGTACACTACCCTACAAAACGCATTAAATTGAGTTCGGATCGCCGTACTTAATGTTTTGTTACATACTTATGATTTTTCCCACCACTTTCTTGGTGAAATATTTTTCAAAACCGGGAAAGTCTCACTCCGTATTGGTTTGGAGCGGAACGATAGCAGCAGGCGGCGGAACTTCCCCTCACTCTACCCCACAGCCCTGTCTTTTAGTCTGCAGTTTCTAATTCCTCTAATTCTTGCGTAGACTGCCATCCAGCTTGCCAGAGCGATCGGTCTTTGAGCTGTGCGGCGTTCAGCCAAAAACGCACATTTGGATCGCAAGCCGCCACCATTTCTGCAAATACCCATTTACCTTCGTTTTTTCGGTTGACCACTTGAAAGTGTCGCCACCCCCAAGTTTTTTGGTGTGAAGTCCATCGGGAACCAACTAAATAAGGAAATTTTTGTTTTTTGCTCACAGTATTTTTGTGGAAAGATATATTAGAAAGCCAGTGAATTGTAATATAGCCATCCTAAATCCTTTGTGTAATTCTTGTAGGGGCAAACCCCCCGTGGTTGTCCCCATGAGGCAGGGGTAGGCACTCTTGGCACTATCTCTACATCTTTGTACGACTCGTGCAAGGGTTGCTATAACTCGTTCTGTTTGATGATATTAATTCCCTATTAAAGCTCGTCAAATCCTCTCCCCCTCTCCCCTTCTCTCGAACATACCAGATAATATAGAGTCGCTGCTGCTTACATGAGAGTTGACCTAAACTCTATCTAAAAGTAGATGCGTTTATTGTAACTTGCAGCAATTTCGCATCGGGGTTCAAAAGTAAGGGCAGTTCAATGACTGCCCCTGTAATTAGTTATACCTATTGAATAGGATAATTTTTCAGGCGATCCACAAATAGCAAATTTATCCAGTACGAGCTAAATCGTGAATCTCAAATCTAAAAGCAAATAACCCAGGTTATAGTTGTGCAGAATAATCCCTTCTGTGAAACTTACTCAAATCTACTTTTAGAGCAGGTTTGACGTTCACTTCCTGCTTCTACCAAAGCGGTCGGCCGCTTCTTGTCCACAGGCGTGTTTTCGAGCCCAACTTTCCCTACAAACATTTTTTCAATCTTAATCGTGTTTCATTGATCCTGTACAGCTCAATAAAAACGCACTTTTAGGCAAGATTGACTAATTTCTTTGATTCTGTCGCTACGTCTTGATTACTTCCCTGTTAAGGCTTTTGGCCCGATAAGTCCAGAGGAAGTTGGGGAAGCCGGAGGCGAACCGCATTTGTTTGCAGCCAGAGAGTGATGGCGTGCTTCCGTTGCGGAGTCACGTACTCTCCTGGTCGGATCACGCCAGCACAGACGCCGATGTTTTTCATAAGGGTTTCTCGCTCCGATGAACTTGCACCCTGTAGCAACCTGACTTGGGCTTTGATAAAATCCACGTTCATAGCTGAAACTAAAAGTAAGTAAAGAACTCAGTTAAATAGCGATGCTTTGCTTCCGATTGTAACTCTAAAACCACTTGGTATGAATCAAATTGATTCAACATCCCCTGGATGGGGATCGGGGCGTCTAGAGCTAGCCAACTTTATTTACTTTATCTGTTTTTGCTAGCAAAAGTGTCACTATGCTAGCAGTTTTGGCAGAATTATTTATAGTTAAGAACTGTTACAAATTTGGCTCGCTTTCTACAATACGGCAGAGTTTAGTGCTAACGCTACTTTCCTGAACTCAAAAAGTTCAGCATTGTCTCCAACTCCTTGCCTTCCTAGCTTTTACACTCCCCGATTGGGAAGCGATCGCTCGGTGAACATTCCTCTTCGATCGCCCTTCTTAACACCCGGACACTGCCACATCACCCTATTGATTTAGATTGTCCAGTAGACTTGGCTGTGGACTATAACTTCAGGCATACGTGTTGTTACCGGGGCTACAATAAGCGAGCAAATTTTTATTCTTATTTGCCAAGGAAAAATTTTTTGAATTTTCTTGCAAAGCCCCTATTTGTGTTAATTAAGGTAGCTTTGTGATCTCCGGGTCAACGAAGACTCGCAGCTTGTGAATCCAGATATTTTGTCCTGTGTGGCGCTGAATCTGTTTCCTGAATTCATTAGGGGCGATCGCTCGTCCGCGAGAATTGTCAGTAACGGCTCATTTTGTATAATTCATAACAGATCTGTCACTGCTAAAAATTTAAAAACAGCACAAGTTTAAATAGTCTTCCATCAGTCGATCGCTCCTAATAGCCCACAAAGAGGCATAAAAAAAAGTAACTCTGCATCCCGATTTTTTAAGGCGATTTTGCCTTAGCTATTCTCCTTAGATAGCAATTTGATATAGCCCTATTTGCTGTCACTAAAGTTAAAATTAACTCTAAATTAAGCTAATACCCTAGGTGATAAAATACATAAATTAACTTTTTTAACCATCCATCAAAATTAAGTAATTTAAAACTCTTTCCTCATCAACCAATATATATTTACAGTCATCCTTATTGTTAAAAAAAATCTTTTTTGACGTTGGATGCGTCGGTTTAGGGAACTCTGGACGTGAATTAAAGATATTAATTAATCGGCGTTGCACAATTTAAGATTATTGTAATGATTAGGGTTAGGCGTCCCGCCTGCTTTGAAAATACACGCCTTCGGGTTCATGGGCTCATCACAAAAAGAATCCAAATCATTCCACTATTATGCAGCCCCAATTAAGCAGCCCATACGATATCTTTTACTCTACAAAAACGAACCAGCTAGGCAGCATAGAAAATCCCCTCGCGCAGAAGCTGGGGAGGGGAAATGGGGAATAAAATTATTGGTTTTAAATTATCGATGTGTAGATCTCTTTTTGCAGCATCAAGAGGTATCGGCCTACTTCAGCCAGTCGCTAAGATAATTTCCCGGTGGGAAACCGAGAAATTATCAACTAAATCAACCTTTTTTCTGCTGGCGTTGGAGCTTAGTTTTCCAATTGGCGATCTCCTTCTGAGCCGGCTGATAACTCTTAGTACCCGACGGCACCAGCGAAGCAGCTTCAACTGCCTCTTTCAGCTTTCCTTGAGAGCCGCGCAACTGAGCAATTTTGAGAATACTTTCGCTCCACTCTCCAATTAACTGTTGAGCTTCTTCATACTTCGGCTGACCGGGTTCAATTTTATTAGCTTGCTGGATGCCTTTACTGTAAGAAGAGGCAACCCCCCGCTTAATTTGACCCTTAGCAGCCGATAGCAAAGCAGCATTTACATCCTGGTCTTTGGATAGCTCCTCCCACTGAGCGATCGCCTGTTTCGACTGATTGTACACAGGCTTATTGACATCAGGCATCAATTTAGCCGCCCCGATCGCCCCCTGGAAATCGCCCCGAGCAGCCCGCCCGTTAGCTATATCCAAAATCGTTAAACTCCAGCGCTCAATATCCTGCTGAGCCTGCGGGTAGAGCGGATCGCTAGGCGGAATCGTTCGAGCCTTAACCACCGCTCTATTAAAACTAGAAGCCGAACCATCTTTGAGGAAAGTTTTCGCCTCAGCCCACACCTGCTGGCTGGATGGTGGCTGCTTGGTTCCAGTCCCCGCTTGCACCGCCCGCGGTTGGTTCTGTGACCCCCCAGTACCAGTAAATTTTTGAGATCCAGAGTTTTCGGCATTTTTAGCAGGCGATTGAGGATCTCCTTCTTGCTGACCAACAAAAATTGATTTGTTGGTCACAAAAACCCCCAACAGTAGCACCAAAGCCGTAGCTGAACTCCATAAAACTAGCTGCTGCAAAAATGACTTATCCGACCCCCCGTTATGCTCATCCTCCGGCTTTGGCAAGTTCGGTCGATCGCCCCCCCCATTAGCAGGGACCACGGCCTTCGGCTGCGACACAGGCGGCATCTCAACCGACGAATCCTGAGCGTTGCGAACTGCCGGAGGCAGATCCATTCGAGCCGTCGCGGTCGCCATTTGCGGGCGATCGAACCCATCAGCCGTACCAACCGCCATATTGCCGTTGCGTCCTGCCAACGCAGCAGTTGGTACCCCTGAAGCATCCGGCAAAATCACCAAATTAGCCTTTCCTGGAGGATTCACCACCATCAAAGGTTCTTGTTTCGGACGCAAATGGTGGTCACACAGCTCCGGCAGTCGATCGCTCAAAAAACGGTCTAAACCCTTAATGGTCATGCACTGTCCCGATCGTAGCCCCTCCAAAAGCGCCGTCGTAAAAAATCCCTGACGCAGAGCTGAAGTTTCCCGCGAAACTTGATTCGGGCGGCAAGAAAGCACCGTCGGAATTTCCAGTTGCCGGGCCAGCTCGGCCGTTTGAGAGCCGATCGTTTCCCCCGCTTTCACAATCTGGCTGCGATTCATATCAACCAGCACCAACACCGTTTCCGTAGGAGCGTTTTTCAGAGTATTCAACAGCAACTCTACCGGAATCCCTGTACCCTGAATGTCAGCCGGATTGCCGTCAACCGGCATCAAATAATCCTTACCTTCATAGCTGACACCGTAGCCACTAAAAAAACACCAGAGTAAATCTCCCTGTTGCACATGTTCCGCGCATAGGCTTTGGGTCAATCTCAGAATATTTTCCCGATTTGGATATGTAGATTGACCCCACAGCGACGGCGAGCTATCGGTCATCAGCAGACATCCATCCGGCGCAAAACCCGCCTCCTCAGTCAAAAAACCGTACAGGGCCTCTGCATCCTCTTGGGCATAACTCAAAGGCTGGAGTAACTGATATTGATTGATGCCTATTGCAATACAAGCGTGATTTTTCATCCCCATATGCCCTATATATATAGTGGACAGCTTGCACAAAACGATAACACATACCCGTTTAAGGTTATACCTACTTTTGCCAGCACTCAGAGAGCAGTTGTCCGAAGGCAGAACTCCCAAAAGCCCCCAAATTTAGCATCCTAGAATATTTAATTTTTATATGGCAGTAAAAAAATTATCCCCTGTGCCTGCCTTTAGAAAAATAAAGTTAAATTGGATACACAGGCCAGTCTATTTGACTCTAATTTTCACCAAACTACACCAAAAAGGAATAACCCGCCCATGGTCTCTACCGCCAAAAAAGAAATCTCCCCCCACAGCGAATCGCTACTGAAGCAAAAGCATCCTAAAACTCACAGCCACTACAGGTTTCAGGATTTTTTTGCCTTCGATCGCCAGATGGGTACAATTGACGACTGGAATCAGTCGCGCAACATTTTTACCAGCGAAGACTTCATTATCGGTTTGGTGGAGGGGCTCGAAGAAGAAGTCGGCCCCGCGTCCTCTGTCATCATGTATACTATTGGTTGCCAGTGGGGACTCCAAGATTCCGAATTTTTTCAAAAATGGTTTAGTGCCGAATACAGCCAGAACATTCGCCAGTCAAATCTCATGTTTCTGCTAGAAACTTGGTGGTGGCCTTTCACGGCTCAAGGTTGGGGTCGCTGGGAAGTGGACATGAGCGATCGCAAACACGGCTGCATCTTCATCAACCTCTTTGACTCAGCAGTTGCTCGCACTTTGGGCGACGTAGGCAAACCGGTTTGTCACCTATACGCCGGTTTGTTCGCCGGTTTCTTCGGCTCTTTAGTCAAAAAGCCTCTGAGCTGCATAGAACTCCAATGTTACTCAATGGGAGAAACCTATTGCAAGTTCCTGCTTGGCAACCCAGATAAAATTGATGCAGCAGCATTCTGGCTCAACGAAGGTGCCAACGCCCGCGATATTCAAAATCGACTGCAACACGGTGAAATATTGCGGTAAACAACCTGGAAAGGCACATCCCCTGCCCTGCCTTTCCTCCCACCAATTTCGCGCTCAAAAGTGCAATGGTGGATTTCTCCAGGCAGGAAGAAAGATGAAAAGTCAAACTTCATGGTTGGACCAATCTGTCCAAGAATTCTTTGGTCACTATAATTGGCTGGGAAAATCTTTAGAAACCCCGAATGGCTCGACCCCCGGTCAACTTCTGAGTTTAACCCAGCCAGTAGCAGGCTTTTTTCAAGCTATCTCTTGGGAAGGAATTCCGGAAGTAGGTGCCCTACCCCTACCACCACCCTTGCCAGTAATTTCTATTTCTGAACAAGCAGAAGTCACCATTGATGACCTATTCGACCTGTTTTAATCTGTGTAGGGAATGGAAAATGAAAGATAGGGCAATCCTTAATCCATGTTCCCTCACCTCTCTTTCCTCATTCCTCAAAATCAATTAGTTAAATCCGTTAAATCCCGTACACTGCTCGTTGCCGAACTTCCTTCCTTTTATCAATTACCGATTACCACTTAATTAAAATCATGCACCCTGAGATTGAGGCGCTGCTGGATCAGGCAGAAAACCGCTTTTTAAAAGGCGAAGAGCTCATAGCTTTTAAGCGTCAAGCTGTAACCCTTGTCCAGCGCTTAAAAATTTACGAATTTTTGCGAGAGAAGGAAGCAAGCATCTTCCAACCAGTAGCCAACAAGCTACAAGAAACTTTCCCCGACGAAAAACAAGAAACCTTAGAACGATCGCTCAAACATTGGGTGTTAGTCTTGCGGTACAGCGCTATGGCTATGCTGCTAAACGATCAAAATTTTCTCGAACAGCGCCTTGTAGACTGGCTTTCCGGCATAGTCGAAGCCCACCAAACTCAAAAAATCGAAGCAACTGTTTGCAATCTGCTGCAAACTCGTATAAAAGAATTGCTTTCCGAGCAAGCCCGGGCTATATTGCAACCATTTTTCGACCAAGCGCAGTCAATTATTATTGACCAAGGTAATAAATAATCAGCTTTATTCCCAATTTCCAATTCCCAATTCCCAATTCCCGATGATTAATATTGCCGACTTACTCAAACAGCCTCGACTCCCTGGAAACTACTTTGCCAGCGATGCCTACGTCCGAGGCGACCTCGAACTCGGCCTCCTCGAAAACCGCCGGGGTGATCGGCTCTTAGCACTCCCAGAAACACTGATTCAAGCTATTTATATCGGCTTAGAACAAGAAACAGGTCAAGCTTCCCGCCTCGTGCTTTTCAACTGCGGTCGCTGGTGGGGTAAAAACTTCTACGTGCGTTTTTGCGAAGAAGTCAGCGAATACTACGGCCAGCCAGTTTCTGAAATGGAAATGGTAGAATTTCTTCAGTCCTTGCAACAGTGTTGGAAAACTCATGGATGGGGAACATTTGAGCTTGATCCTACCTATTCCGAACATGGATTTTTAATAGTAAAAATTGCTAACTCTCTTTTTGCTAAAACAGCTCCCAAGTCTAAGCGACCAGCCTGTTTTTTAGAAGCAGGTATTTTAAGTTCGTTCTTTAGTCAGCTTACGGGTCGAGAACTTCACTGCCTGCAAACATCTTGCGAATCATTGGGTTCGGACTGCAACCGCTTTATTTTAGGGCTGCGCGATCGCCTCCAACCTGCCGATTCTATGGTCGAAGAAGGAAAAGACCATGAAGATATTCTCAGTCAACTTTTCCAAAAAAACTGAATTTTTTGACAGCTATTAGTTTGTTAATAGCTGTTAAATCGATTGTTTTGCACCCATATTATCCACCGTATCATCAAAACCGTGAGTTAAATTATAAAAAAGCTTCTGAGTTGAAAAATCAGGTTTTAGTAATTCAAATAAAACCTGATTATAACTAGCAGCTAGAAAATTCATAACTTACTTTAGAAATTCATAAAATTTAAAAGCAATCAAAACCTCAAACATTTTGCTAGAACTTAATGGACGCCAATGAACTTCTAACTCGATATGCAGCCGGCGAAAGAGATTTTAGACTGGCAAATCTGCGCGGCATTGTGTTGAGTCCGATCGATTTATACCGTTCCAGCGATGCCCCAACTCTAATTTTGGCAAACCTCAACCAACACCAGCAACGACCCTACTTAATCGGTGCGAACCTCAGCGGGGCCGACCTCACCAAAGCCCATCTGAGCCGAGCCAATCTCAGCAAAGCTGACCTCAGCGGCGCCAATCTCACCGGCGCCAACCTCATGGCAGCCAGTCTGAGCGGCGCCAATCTCATCGGTGCCAATTTCACCGGCGCCAACCTAGCCGGAGCTCACCTGAATTGGGCAAACCTGACCGGAGCAATTCTTCCCAATGCTAATCTCATAGGTGCAGATATGAGCGCCGCTAACCTCACCAAAGCCGTTCTCACTGAGGCCAACCTCAGTAAAGCCTATCTGATTAAAGCCAATCTCAACGGCGCAAACTTCAAAGATGCTTACTTAAGTCTAGCGAGTCTGAAAGAGGCAGACTTGACCGAAGCACAGCTCACCGGAGCCGAATTATCCAAAGCCAACCTAGCCGGAGCCAACTTAACTCGTGCTAACCTCAGCAAAGCCAACCTGTTGAAAGCTAATCTCAGGCGAGCTAACCTCACTCAAGCCTATTTAAACGGCGCCTGCTTGATCGGATCAGACCTTAGCGAAGCTTGTTTGGATAGAGCCAATTTGTGCAAAGCAGACCTCAGCAAAACCTATCTGAGAAACATTACTTTGAATGGCAGCCACTTAAGCGGTATTAACCTCAGCGGGGCAGATCTGGGCGGTGTAGACTTGAGTCGCAAACTTTTAACTGGAATTAATATGGCAGAGGCATTGTTGAATGAAGCCAACTTGAGCGGTGCTTATCTGATGGAAGCTAACTTGAGCGGGGCAAACCTCAGCAAAGCCAACTTGAGTATAGCCTACCTGATCAATGCTGACCTTTCTAATTCTTGCCTGCATGAAATTAACTTGACCAAAGCTAACCTGAGTAAAGCCAACTTGCAGAAAGCTGACTTGACAGGAGCCAACCTGCGGGGAGCCATTCTCACTGAGGCGGACTTGACGGGAGCGAAGTTGATTGGAGCCACTCTTCCTAACGGCACAGTTTATCGGCGTTAACTTGTCAACTCCCTTGATTATTTACCGAGTAAAGTACGGTTGATGTCCAGAATCGGAAAAAATAGGTTCCTTTCTTCCACCGTGAGATATTGTTTGAGGACCTTTTTCATCACATCGTAGGTCACGGTCGCACTATTTCTAACTTGAACAGCCCCTAAAATAGTTTGCAACCAAAGTAGTAGTCGATCGCGCAACCGTTCAGTATCATTAATCAACAGTGCTGCCGCCGAATGCCTCAACACCCGCACAATATCTCCACGGCACTTTTCAGTCATATCGTTAGCCCCGCGCCGAAATAAACTAGGGTCTAGAGACAGCATTTGTGCTTCCACCTGCCGCATAATTTCTGTTTCAGAGGCTTGAAGTTTTTTATAAGCACTCATCCGGTGATTCAAAGACTGAAAGTAGTCTTTCAAAAATTGGAGTTCTTCTGCACTGGCGTAGCGTCCGTCTGCTTCCATGCTCAAACGCGCAAGTTGGCTCAACATAGATTTTTCTCTACTACTAAAATACAAACATATCAGTTTTAAGCTTCTTTAGTGCGAACTAAATACTGTCCTACTTGAAAGCGGGTTTCATTAAGCTGTGTCACGATAGAACGAGTAATTAACTTTCCTGATTCTACAACTACTTGACCCGTAATTGGGTGTAATAAATCTTGCTGGGCCCGGCGGCCGATCAGAGCTTCGACATTTTCAATAGCATTAATGTACATCCCCGCAGGCAACTGTACAACCACACCCTCGCCCATAATTTGAGCCTGACAAGCAAGTCGCGAATTGGCTTTAGCCGTAGTAATGACTTCCAACGTCCTTCTCTCGCGGCGGTTCATGTCCGACAAGCCTTCCATGCCTTCTTTAATGTAAACATGGCAGGTAGCGCACATTCCCCGCCCCCCGCATTCCTTGAGAACGTCTAAGTCTTTGGAAAGTAAGGCAGACAAAATATTTGATCGGGTTTCGACTGCTATTTCCTCCGCAATTGGATCTAGTTTAATAATTTTAACCATATTGATGTTTGCTCCTGTCAACTTCAGTATTTAGCAAGTTACGATCAACTTATTCAAAGCGCAAAAAAAATTGGCTAATACTCAAAAAGGTTAAGATGCCTTGACGACAGCATCGGCTTCTGGCTCTCTAACCCCTATGACATAACCGCACTTCTGTTTTGGTCATATCGCTGTTCCCTCGCCCCGATTCCTCAGCTTCGCCTTGAAAAGCTAAAACCTTAGATACTTTCTCGATGGCATTGAAAAAACTGTAATAGTCGCGATCGACTAAAATAGCAGCCACAGGTAGTTTCCGATCAGGTAGCGGCATCCGGCAAGATTGATAGTGATTCCGAAGCTCCAGGATTTTAGTAGGTGCGACTGTGCGATCACTCTCAAAGAGGCTGAGAATGAACCTGAGATAACATAGGCTGTACCTGGCGAGGGATTCAAAAATTTGAATTTTTGTCAGAATTATTTACATATTTTAATACTAGCTCAAGCTTTTTCTATAATTAGACCGATGCAACATTCTAAGTACCGTATTTTAGGGCTAGTCGGACAAGGACAATTTGGTCGAGTCTTTTGTGCCAGCGTTCGAGAAGCTCCCGCCCAGGACTCCCGCCTCACCAGCCAACTGGTTGCTCTCAAAGAACTTAGTCATCAAAAAGCCCCAACTAGCGAATTCTTGCGAGAGCTGTGGTTTCTGATCACCTTGCAGCACCCGAACATTGTTACCTGCCGAGCTCTAGAACACACAGCTACAGGGAGGTACTTGGTTATGGACTACTGCGAGGGAGGAACCCTCCGCAACCTGCTCAAACAAGAGCGCCCCTTGCGTCTGCTTGAAGGTTTGCAGCTAGTCATGGAAGTTTTAGCAGGCTTAGACTACGCCCACCGGCGAGGCGTAGTTCACTGCGACATCAAACCCGAAAATATCCTCCTCACTTTAGGGGCAAAAGGTTGGTCGCCCCGACTGTCTGACTTTGGCATCGCGCGTCGGCTGCCAGAAATTGGTACCACTCGCCTCCACCAAGAACTTTCTCCCGACGCTACCGTAGGTTCCCCCGCTTACATGGCCCCTGAGCGGTTTTACGGTCTTTTTTCTCCGATGTCAGATATATATGCAGTAGGAATTCTGCTGTTTGAATTGCTAATGGGCTACCGCCCTTTCGGGGGAACCCCCGGAGACTTGAGGTGGGCGCACCTGAATCAACGCTTGCAATTTCCCGACGCCATCCCCGAACCTTTGCAAGCAATAGTTAAAAAATCTTTAGAAAAGCTGCCAGCCCGCCGTTTTGCCAGTGCTTCCCAAATGGCCCAAGCTCTGCGACTGATCATGTATGACCCCGCTGTTAGGCAATTGGGCGACTGCATTATTCCTTGGGAAAATCCCACAAGTGGTGATAAAAGTCTGAAGTCGGAAACTGAGTCTTTGCAAGAAGTTGAAGAGGAAAAAGCATCACTGTCGGCGATTAATTTACTTGGGACTGTCCGCTATGCGCTTTCGCACCCCAAGCCACTGATACTTCCAGCACCGTTGACCGCTTTAATTGCCACTGAAACATATCTCTATGCTGCTGTAGGTACAGAGGTAAAGGTTTGGTCTCAGCCGGGAAAACAGCTAGTTACAGGAGAAATATCTACTTCTATTTCATTAATGCCGGAAATCGTGCGGGGCATTTTACCTGTTTCCCACGGCTGCTGCGTTCTCACTCCGCAAAAACTTTACTGGCTCAACGATCGCTCTTGGGAACCTCAGTGCCTGCTGGATATGGGTTTTAGGCAAGGCCCAGATGCTTTAAAAGCTGCTATTGACTCTCACGGTAACTGGTTGACAGTAGCGGTTCCTGGCGAACTGCGTTTTTATTCTTTAGCGGGAAACAGCACTGCGGGCGATCGGGAAAAAGCCCTGAAGCTGATCGCTACTGTGCCGTTACCAGAACACTATTTACCAGAATTAATTTTTTTGGATCGGCGACACGTCTTAGCAATTTGGCCGGACAACGAACCAAAAAATCCCCAAACTATTTTTAGAGTTTACACTCGCCGCGGCACGCCGGTGGGTTCTGTGCGGTTGTCTGCCAGCGTCGGACAGATCCTATTGACACCTGAACCTTATACTTTGCTGGGAATTCCCCAAGGTGGTAAAGCGGCGGTGCTGTTGATGAAATTGTGGCCGCTCAAGGTAGCGCGAATTCCCCTTGAAAGTTTGCCCGTGTCTGCTTGTGTGGCTAATTGGGGATGGGTATTGGCCGATTTTGGGGGGCAGATAGAAGTGTTAAACAGTCAAGGGATTCAAGTAGGGAATTTTAGCAGTCCTGCCTCACCCCGGGCGATCGCTCCGTGGGGGAATAAAGGTTTGGTGATTGCTGTCAATACTGAGGAAGAGAGTCACTTGCACTTTTTAGATGTAGATGTTGAGGAGACCAACTCGCGCTCGCTCATCAAAGGCTGATAACTGGCGTAACTAAAGGAGTTTCGGGGTGTAATTGAGGAGAGTGTATTTGCGGGCGATCGATTTTTCGGAGTTTGATCTGGGTTAGAGTACGGTGTCGTGTCAACTTCTGGATTTTGAATCAGAGGAATTGTTAAGGGCGATCGGCTCAATCTGAGACCTCAACCTCCCTCACTAAAGTCCAAGAAATGCAAACACCACTTAAATATATATATGACTCATGCACCAGCCTGCTTCGGTCATCCTAACCCCATGATGCAGCCTCACACCTCACACTCTAACTTTGCCTTACCTCTACTCTAAGTAAGCCCCATTATGTTGAACCACTGAGTCCTTCTACTCATGCGGGGGAGATAGTCTGCCCCAAAGTCGTATTTTCGTCAAAAAAAAGACCCCTTAGTTAAAAGAGGAGTGAGGCAGAGGATACCGGAGCCGACAATAAGTGTCGAAAGCCTTGGTGTGTATACCTTTAAAAAAAAGTCAAAAATATTTTCGCAAAACGCTTGACAACCCTGGGGAGAGTTGATACATTAATAAAGCGCCA
>NZ_JAUBRA010000060.1:0-43073 GCF_036701555.1 Microcoleus sp. Pol10D4 | reverse complement strand
GGGATTTTAAAATCCCAAAAGCCTTTCGACCCCAATTATTTGACTGCTACCCCTTGACAGGTCAAGACAGTATCTACATGATTGTATAATCGGTTAAAAATGAGATATTGCACCATTGTCAATTAGCATTTTCAGCAACAGGCAAGATGCCTGTTGCTGAAAATGGTGCAAGATATCAGTTAAAACAAAAAGTATCGCTGCGCCATTGGCAAAACAGTTGCCGGTTCGCAAGTTAACAATTCCCCATCCGCCCTGACTTCATAAGTTTCTGGATCGACTTCCATTTGTGGCAAATAATCGTTGAGTTTCATGTCTCTTTTGCTAATTTGTCGCGTCCCAGAAACTGCTACAGTGGGCTTTTGCAAACCGAGCTGTGCGGCAATATCTCGATCGCGCGCAGCTTGGGAAACAAACGTCAGACAAGTCGCCCCAATCGCACCGCCAAAGCTGCCAAACATCGGCCGCATATGCACCGGTTGCGGCGTCGGAATGCTGGCGTTAGCATCTCCCATCTGCCCATAGGCGATCGCCCCTCCTTTAATTACCAGTTCCGGTTTCACCCCAAAAAAAGCCGGCCGCCACAAACACAAATCCGCCAATTTCCCCTCTTCTACTGAACCGACATACTGACTAATTCCGTGAGTAATCGCCGGATTAATTGTATATTTCGCAATGTACCGCTTCACCCGAAAATTGTCATTTTCTCCCTCTGGTTCCCCCCCTTGGTAAGGGGGGGTTAGGGGGGGTAAAATCCCCCTTTGAACCTTCATTTTATGAGCCGTTTGCCAAGTCCGAATAATCACCTCTCCAACTCTTCCCATCGCCTGAGAATCAGAAGAAATCATACTAAACGCACCTAAATCGTGGAGAATATCCTCAGCAGCAATAGTTTCCCTTCTAATTCTCGATTCAGCAAAAGCCACATCTTCAGGAATGCCTCGATCCAAATGGTGGCAAACCATCAACATATCTAAATGTTCTTCTAAAGTATTGACAGTGTAAGGGCGAGTCGGGTTAGTTGACGAGGGCAAAACATTAGCTTGTCCGCACACTTTAATAATATCCGGTGCGTGTCCGCCGCCTGCACCTTCGGTGTGGTAAGTATGAATAGCTCGATTCTTAAAAGCCGCAATTGTAGCTTCCACAAATCCTGCTTCATTGAGAGTATCCGTGTGAATTGCAACTTGCACGTCGTACTCGTCAGCTACACTCAAACAAGTGTCGATCGTTGCTGGTGTAGTTCCCCAATCTTCGTGGAGTTTCAAACCCATTGCACCGGCAAAGATTTGTTCGACTAATCCTTGGGGTTGACTGCTATTTCCTTTACCTAAAAACCCTAGATTTACGGGGAAAGCGTCAGCAGCTTGCAGCATCCTGTACATATGCCAAGGCCCCGGAGTACAAGTTGTGGCGTTTGTACCCGTTGCAGGGCCTGTGCCGCCGCCGATCATTGTCGTGATTCCAGAGGCGATCGCCACTTCAATTTGCTGCGGACAAATAAAGTGAATGTGAGTGTCAATTCCCCCAGCGGTGAGAATCATTCCTTCGCCCGCAATTACTTCAGTACCAGGCCCGATAATAATATCTACCCTATCTTGAATATAAGGATTTCCGGCTTTACCAATTTTGTAAATTTTGCCGTCTTTAATGCCAACATCTGCTTTAACAATTCCCCACCAGTCTAATATTAAAGCATTAGTAATCACCGTGTCAACAGCGCCGTCTGCATTAGAAATCGGCGATTGTCCCATGCCGTCGCGAATAACTTTGCCACCGCCAAATTTAACTTCATCCCCGTAGGTTGTGAAGTCTTTTTCAACTTCTATGAATAATTCTGTATCGGCTAACCGGACGTGATCGCCCACAGTCGGCCCGAAGGTTTCCGCGTAGGCGCGACGATCCATTCTGTAACTCATGCTCACTCCTAATATTAATAAATTTTTAGTTGGCAGTTTAGACCTACTTGAATTATAGTATGTGACGAGTTCGTCAATCTGAAACAGTAAAAAAAAATACAACATTAGGCAAGCTTTAAAACCCCGATAGGCATCAATTCTTGCCAATCGAAAATCACCAATGGTATAAAGGGGCAAATTTACTCCATCATTTTCTGGATTTGCCTTTTTAAAATCTCCACATCCACCGTCATATCCATGCCAATGAAACTCCAATCTTCCGCTACATTGTTGTCATCAACCATGCGAGAGTATTCTAATCCCAATAGCTGGCAAATGTAATAGAAATATGGCGGAGTGTATCCTCCATAAAAGAATTCTAATACTTTTGTTCCCGGCTGACACCACAGCAAATTTGTAAAACCTGCCCCGTGAGGGCCGACAACCACCGCCGCTTCTGCAAACAGACGAATTTGTTCATCAACACTGCGCGAGATATCTTCCAAAATTTCAAAATCAAACTCTTTCAAAACCTCTCGCACTTGTACTTCATTTTTAACCTTGCGCCGGCCGCTTCTAGACAGATAAAGTTTTCTATAAGGCTTTACCTTTTCCTTAAGACAGAATTTTTTCCGCAAAAGCTCTATATCGTAAGGACTGGGAAAATACCAGTCTTGATTGTTTCCCACCACCACACTTTCTGCATGATATCCCGTATCTCTAGCCTGAGTGTCGATTAGTGAACTTTCAGGAATACCGAGTTTGGTCATAAAGCCCAACTCAAAATCTGTATGTCGTAAAGGATAACAAATTTTAGCTTCTTGCCAAATTTCCTTACCTAAAGCCTCCTCAATTCGACAAAGTTTTGCCAGCACAAAAATGATAAAATCATAATAACTGCACCACAAGTGCGACCAAGGAGCCACTACAAGGGGATAGATAATTTGGTTAGGTTTGTAAGGCCATTCCAGAATGCCCGCACCGCTAATCCGAAAATCCAAGTCTAAAAGCAACTTGTTATTCAGCAGCGTGTTGCCCGACGTACAAATAGTTAGAGAATTTATTTTTTGATTCAGGGAAATCTTCCACACATAATCTGGGTCAAAAGACACGGCTTTTTCCGTGGCAAAAAACCTAGAAGGCACTTTTTTTACAGAGGTTAATGCGGGTATATTGATAGGTTGGTGCTGCTTTTTATAAACGATGCTGTCATCTAACAATTTGATACTGGTGCGTCGGTCTAACGGGGTTCTCCAGACACGCCTTGATGTTGCCAGCAAGCTCTGCTTCAATTTCTGTTTGATCTGGTCAACTAATTTTGGGTTCATCACGCACTTTTGCTGTATATCTTTGCAGTTTTTACAACCACATTAGACCGCAAACGGCAGATTTTAACTCGCTCAAAAGTAGGAGATTGAACTAACAAAAAAAGCCCGAAGGCACTTATACAGAAGGCAGAGAAAAAGTTTTTATCTTACTTTATCATTCTCCAGGCATAGGGCTGGAAATGATACTATTTGCGATTTTCCATTTGGGATTGGGATGAGTGATCACTATGATAGTGTGGAGAGAGCCTACAGTTGCATTATGTTTTGAAACTGGTAGGACTTTTAAGTTAAAAAGTTTCAAATTCCCAAATCAACAATCGTGAACGGTCATCTGGCTTCATACTTCAGCATCCAGATGACCGTTCACTTTTCCATTAAAGCCGTAGACTTGACGACTACCAACAAACGGCACTAATTGCACTTCCCTTTCATCTCCCGGTTCAAATCTGACTGCTGTACCTGCGGGGATATCCAACCGCATTCCTTTTGCTTGTTCTCGATTAAATTCTAAGGCTTCGTTTGCCTCATAAAAGTGATAGTGTGAACCAATTTGAATGGGTCGATCGCCTTTATTTCCTACCAGCAACCGCACTGTTGGGCGATCGGCATTTAATTCTATTTCGCCTGCTGAAACAATCATTTCTCCGGGAATCATTTTTTTCCTCCTCTGAGTATCTGTGGTTGAGTTTTTAACGGATCGGATCGTGCACTGTTACCAACTTTGTTCCGTCGGGGAAAGTCGCCTCAACCTGGACTTCATGCACCATTTCTGCTATCCCTTCCATCACATCTTCCCGCGTCAGGAGAGTTGTTCCATAACTCATTAAATCGGCGACTGTGAGGCCATCTCTCGCTCCTTCTAAAATGGCGGCGGAAATGTATGCGAGTGCTTCTGGATAGTTTAATTTTAAACCTCTTTGTTTCCGGCGCTCTGCTACTAGGGCGGCGGTGAAAATCAGCAGTTTGTCTTTTTCTTGGGGGGTGAGTTGCATTTTTATTCTTGTAAGTGCGATCGCATTATTTGGTGATGATATCGTTTACGGTTGTTTCTGAATGATTAAACCGCAAAGGGCGCAGAGGGCGCAGAGTCAGAAAAGAGAGACAGGAATAATCTTGTTAGCAGGGCAACTCTACATTGAAACTCAAAGATCATCCTATTTTATCCAAACTCTGGGTAAACAGCAAGGGCGTTCTGAAAAAGATAAGCGCAGCAAGTGCCAAATGCTGACAAACCAGTCTCTCGCTGCGGCTGTGGATGTACCGCGATATCGGCACAGCAAACCGTTAGGAATACGAGTCACGCCGACGGTGGAATTACCAGGAGAAATTGTTGCCTCAGATGGCAAATCTCGCACTTTTTCCACGAGTTCTGTGGTTACGGGTTCGCCTACCCAAGCGAGGGTGGCAACTACGGGTTTTCCTGCGAGGCCGTGAGGACTTTCGAGCATTTTTTCTCCTCCTTTGAGCAATTGTCTGTCAATCCATAAAGGGCTGTTTTGTTGCCAAATTTCGGTGTGCGAGATCCATTCTCCAGACAATAACTTTTCGCCCCTAGCACTGCGTCCAAATCTGGTAATTTCCCACAGTAAAATCCTCGCTGTTGGTGCTAATTCTACCCGCAAATTTTGCCGATATATTGCGCCGTCAAAAACTATAGTTTCTTGTGGCAGCCATTCTAAATTAGCACCAGTATCTAGCTGAATGTCAATATTTTGTTGTGATTCTAGTCCGCTGCTGCGATAGATTTTACTAGCAGCGGCGCTGGTAATCAAGGCTTTCGCCTTGGGTTGGAGGTGAAAATGGCTGGAAAGTCGATCGCCCCCGACAACTCCTCCAGCCGTGTGCAAAATGACGCTGTGGCAAACGTCTTTCCCTTCAGGATAAAACGGGCGCTGCACCTTCAGTGGTGCTTGCATTTGATTATGAATGATTTGAGTTGCACCGCTGCGGTTAGCGTAGGCTAAATCTAGGCGGCCGTGCCATCCAGTTTGAATGTTATTTGTAGGTGTTTCAGTCGATTTTTGAATCACAGATTTTTAGGATTTAATAATAAAGATTATTAACAATATGGTATTACTACCCGCTACCCAACATTCCGCCAGGGAATTCATTCCCTGGCGGTCTATGACATAAGATAACCATAATACAAGATAGCAGATTATACTAATTAATATGCGTTTTAAATTATCCTCCCATGCCAGCCACCCCTGAAAGCCTCCAAAAATTCGTTACCTACTGCCAACAACACATTACAGGCGATGAAAAAGGACAAGCACAGGTATTTTTAGACCGCTTCTTTCGGGCTTTCGGCCACGATGGGGCATTAGAAGCAGGCGCAGCCTATGAGGAACGCATAGAAAAAAGCAGCAAAAAAGGTCAAATGGGATTTGCTGATTTGGTGTGGAAAAAGCACGTTTTGATTGAAATGAAAAAGCGCGGTGAAGATTTGACTAAAAGAGAACACCGCACGCAAACAGAACGCTATTATATTCGCCTCAAAAAAGACGATCGCCCGCGCTACGTGATGATGTGCAATTTTGACGAGTTTCACATTTACGATTTCGACCTTCAGCCGGATCAGCCTGTAGACATTATATCCCTAAAGCAATTGCCCGCGCGATCGCCCGCTTTTGCCTTCATGGAATCTACTAGCCGCCGCCCCATATTCAAAAACAACCAAGTCGAGATTACCGAAAAAGCTGCTAGCAGAATGGGGATGCTGCTGGAAATGCTAATCGAGCGCGGCAAAGAGCGCAAATTTGCTAAATTTAATCAGTTTCAAGCACAGCGATTTGTGTTGCAATGCGTCTTAGCAATGTTTGCCGAAGATAGGGGACTTTTGCCGTCGGCACTCTTTACTCGCTGCGTCAAAGATTGCCTAGAAGGAGCAAGTTCTTATGATGTCTTGGGCGGCTTATTTCAAGCAATGAATCAGCAGGGAGTCACGCCGGAAGGACGTTATGAAGGAGTCGAGTATTTCAACGGCGGATTATTTTCGGAAATACACCCCATTGAACTGCAACAGGGAGAGTTGAAAATATTAGAAGTTTGTGCCGAACAAAACTGGAGTCAGGTACGCCCTTCTATTTTTGGCAATATCTTTGAATCGGCTTTGAAAACAGATAAAAAACAGCGCCGCGCCTACGGGATTCACTTTACTACTGAGGGAGACATTCGCCGCATTGTTCTGCCCACAATTAGCTATTACTGGGAAGAGCGAATTAACGCGGCAAATACCGTAGCCAAACTGCAAAATTTGCACCAAGAATTAGGTCGCTATCGCGTCCTAGATCCGGCTTGCGGTTCGGGTAATTTTCTTTATGTAGCTTATCAGGAACTCAAGCAAGTTGAAAAGTTACTTTTAGATAAGCTAAACGAGTTCGACGGTACAAGAGGTTATATGAATTTAGTCACGCCGCAGCAATTTTACGGCATGGATATTAACTCGTTTGCGGTGGAGTTGGCGCGGGTGACGTTGATGATTGGCCGCAAGGTGGCGATCGATAATTTAGGATTGAAAGAACCTTCTCTGCCTTTAGACACTTTGGATAAAAATATTGTCTGTAAGGATGCTTTATTTACTGATTGGGTGAAGGCTGACGCGATTATCGGGAATCCTCCGTTTTTAGGCGGAAAGCACATGAGGATTGCCCTGGGAGATGAATATATTGACCGCGTGTTTAAACGCTTTCCTGATGTGAAAGATTCGGTGGATTTTTGTGCTTATTGGTTTCGCATAGCTCACAATAATTTAGAACTAAATGGCAGGGCTGGTTTAGTTGCTACTAATTCAATTAGTCAAGGTAAAAGTCGTACTGCTGCTTTAGATTATGTCGCGCAAAATGGCGGTCACATTTATGCAGCCGTTTCTACTCAGCCTTGGTCGGGTGAAGCTAAGGTTCATGTGAGTTTGATTAACTGGAGCAAGGAAAAGCCGAAAGTTTATTATTTAGATAACCTCGCGGTTTCTAGTATCAACTCTTCCCTGCAAGCTACGCTTGATGTTTCTCAATCTGCCCGGTTGTCAGCGAACTCAAACAAATGCTTTCAAGGTATAATTCCAGTGGGAATGGGATTTATCGTTACTCAACAACAGGTTAATGATTGGATTAAAGCTGATGCGAAAAATAAAGAGGTTCTTAAACTTTTTTCAATGGGTGCAAATCTAGCAAAGAATCCTAACGGTATGCCGGAACGCTGGATTATTGACTTCAATGATATGAACATTGAAGAAGCGAGTGAATATGTGCTGCCTTTTGAGTATGTGAAAGCTCATGTCAAGCTAGAACGTGATAAAAACCGAAGAGAAGTAACTAAAGTTAATTGGTGGAAATATGGCGAAAAACGACCAGCAATGAGAAAGGCGATCGCCCCTTTATCTCACTACTTTGCAGTTCCAGAGGTATCCAAATGGGCTGTTTTCGTTCCTTGCTCTTGTGAATGGCTGCCCGGAAATAAAACTAAAGTCGTTGCCTCTGATGATTTTTATGTTTTTGGCATCCTAACATCGAAAATTCACCGAATTTGGATGCACGCTCAAAAATCAACTCTCAAAGGAGATATCGCATACACCCACAATACCTGCTTTGAAACTTTCCCATTTCCCCAGACACCGACTTGTCAATCAGTAGAGCAAGTTCGGGCAACGGCGGTCGAATTGCATCAATACCGCACTCAACAAATGTCAGCAAAGCAGTGGGGAATTACTCAACTTTACAATAAATTTTTTAATGAGCCAACAAGTCAACTTTATAAACTTCATGCTAAGCTCGATCGCGAATGTAATGCAGCTTACGGATTTACTGACAGCGACGATATTTTAGCAAAAGTGCTGGAACTAAACCTAGAACTGGCAGAAAAAGAAAAACGGGGAGAACCCGTAGTTGGGCCTTGTGTCCCAACTGACTAAAAATACTAATCGTTGTTACCATAAATGTTGTAAATCTGCGTATAATCACATAAATAGTTGATATAGATCACAAACACTCTAGTATAAAAACAGAGATACTAGGGGAAGAGTTAAGTTTTGAGTTAAAGATTTCCAAATTCCAAATTAAAAACTCAAAACTGCTTTCCGCCTTCAGCATAAGTGCATTCTGCTTTTCTTCGCTCAATTACTCCTGATTTGTTTGGGAGGAACTTCCAATGTTATTATTTAACCACAGTCAGTCTAAAAATAGCAAAGTAGAGCAAGAGCACTATGCTCAAAAAAAATTGTTACCGACTTCAAATATTAATCTAACAGGTCTAAAGCGAGGATGCAACCATTTGCGAATCAGCCAAAAAATTAGCTACGGTTATGCTTTAGCTATCGGCATAGCGATTTTGGGGACTGGTGCGGGAATGAAATTGGGAGACTACTTCCGCAAGCAAGCTTTAGTTCAGGTGAATGTTGCTGGGCAGCAGCAGCAACTGCTGCAAAATTTGCAAAATACTGTATTTGAAGCCCGATCGCGCGCGGCGAGATTGCCAGTCGTTTTGGGAAACACTGTGGCGCTGAAATACGAACAAGAGCGGTTTTTCGGGCAAATCAATCAGGCGAAAATCCTGATTTCAGAAATTGAATCTTTCGCACGAGAACATCCCAAGAGACTAGCAACAGAAGAGGCAGAATTGCACGCTATATTGAAGAAATCTGCCCTCGTCATTGATTACTACGGTAAGCTAATTAAATTGCAGTTAAAAGAAGCGGATGTTGGGAACTTGCCACCCAGCAGCATTGAGTCCGCACAGCTACAAATGTTGAGGACTAGCAGCGGTCAAGAGGCGATCGTACTAGAGAACCTTGCTCAAAGTTTAACTGACCTAATTTCTACAGTAGAACTTAACAAACAGCAAGGAACCCAAGCATTAGAAGAAGCTGGAAGTTTGCGAAACCGAATTATTCTGGGGAGTATGCTAATTTCAGCACTCATCGCCGCTACGCTAGCGGACAAAACCAGCCGCGCGATCGGCGAACCCTTAGAAACCCTTACTAATGTCGCTCAGCAAGTCACTCGCGAATCGAACTTCAACCTGCAAGTACCAGTGACAACAGACGACGAAATCGGAGTTTTAGCGGCGTCTTTCAATCAATTGATTCAGCGAGTTAGCGAATATACACAAGAACTCAAACAAACTCAATCCCAATTAATTCAGACCGAAAAAATGTCATCTCTCGGTCAAATGGTTGCAGGGATAGCCCACGAAATCAATAATCCCGTCAACTTCATCGGCGGCAACATTGACTATGCCAACCAATACATCCAAGATTTGGCAGATTTGGTAACTCTCTATCAAGAATATTATCCCAACCCACCAGATGCTATTCTAGAGCGCATCGAAGACATTGAACTGGAATTTCTCAGAGAAGATTTACCAAAAACCCTATCTTCGATGAAAATGGGAGCCGATCGCATTCGCGAAATTGTCGTATCCATGCGGAATTTTTCGCGATCGGACGACGGAACAATGAAATCAGCCGACATTCACGAAGGAATAGATAGCACCCTCGTCATTCTCAATCATCGGCTCAAACAAGGTATTAAAGTTATTAAACAATACGGCAAATTGCCTGCGGTTGAATGCTATCCCGCCCAACTGAATCAAGTATTTATGAATATTATTAGTAATGCAATAGATGCGCTGGAGGAGGTGAAAAAGGAAGACAAAGGCTATTCGCCAACAATTTGGGTGAGCACGGAAATTACGGCTGACAATACTGTCACCGTCAAGATTCGGGATAACGGGCCGGGAATGGCAGCAGCCTGTGCCCAACAGATATTTGACCCATTTTTTACTACAAAGTCGATCGGCAAAGGTACTGGATTAGGATTGGCTATTTCCTATCAAATCCTTGCCAAGCATCAAGGCAAAATTGAGGTAAATTCTCAAATAGGACAGGGCACGGAATTTGTGATTACTTTGCCAGTTGCTGCGTAATATCACGCGGGGCGATCGGGATGAACATAAAAAATCGGTTCCAACCGTCCCAGAATTTCCCAAACCAGCCGATTTGCTCAACCAGTTTAAGACCCGACTTAAAAAGTCGGGGGCGAACTGGGCAGATATAGAGGCGCTTTTGGACATAGCAGAAAACCATTAGCGCGAAAATTGAGCGGAAAACAGAACTCTTGGTGACAAGAAATCTGCAACCGTTGAATCACAAACGATTGAAATGGATGGGGGCGGAGGGACTTGAACCCACACGACCGTTTCGGGTCAACGGATTTTAAGTCCGTAGCGTCTACCATTCCGCCACGCCCCCCTTTGGTCAAGCTGCTGTGGTTTTGAGCCACTAACAGCAACAGCCTTTTATTCTACAGCCAAAACCCCAATTTACGCAACCCCTAATCAAAAAATTCCCAAAAGTCGCGCTGGATCTCCCCAAGCGGTACAATAGTTAACCAGCTAACGGAGCGTGTCAACCGACTTATCCGTGTTATTATTCCCCTAAAGCAAATCTATGTATATTACCTTACTGCTTTACGCCGTCTTGGCAGGAGCCTACCTCCTGGTAGTACCCGCTGCCACCTACGCTTACCTGAACAGCCGCTGGTACGTCGCTACCTCTTTTGAGCGCGGCTTCATGTACTTCTTGATGTTCTTCTTCTTCCCAGGTATGTTTCTCCTAGCTCCGTTTTTGAATTTTCGGCCCAAACGGCGGCAGATAGAAGCCTAAATGCGACGTATTGACGTAGTTGGAATCAGTGTCGGCTTTTTTGTAGCAGGTGGGTTTGTCTACTTGCTACTGCAATTTGCCGGACTCGACAGCATGAATGCAGGGATTTGGAGTCAGTTATTTTTGGTCGCCGGCTTGATTGGCTGGCTGGTGACTTATTTATTTCGAGCACTGACTCAAAATATGACCTACAGCCAGCAATTGCAAGACTACAAAGAAGCTGTCTTGCAGAAGCAGCTCGATGAACTCACTCCTGAAGAATTAGCCAAACTTCAAGCCGAAATTGAGCAGGAAAAAGATAATTAGTCAATAGTCCTCTGTCATTAGTTATTAGTTATTAGTCATTAGCAATAAACTGTGAAATAATGGCTGCGGACTAAAAGCTAAGGAAGATGAATATAGACCGCAAAGTAATGATTGCTGACTAATGACCGCTGACTAATGACTAATGACCAATGACTGATGACTAATAACTAATGACTAATGACCAATGACTGATGACTAATAACTAATGACTATTTCTAATTGTTTTGAAACGTTGCGAAAAAGCAACCAATGTGCATTGATTCCTTTTATTACTGCAGGCGACCCAGACTTGGAGACAACGGCTAAAGCACTGCAAATTTTGGATGATAACGGTGCAGACGCGATCGAGCTTGGCGTTCCCTATTCTGACCCGCTAGCTGACGGGCCGGTGATTCAAGCCGCTGCTACAAGGGCTCTACAGCGGGGAACGACGTTAGATGCGGTGCTGGAAATGGTAGCGAAAGTTAGTCCGAATTTGCGATCGCCCATCATTCTCTTCACATACTACAACCCGATTTTGTACCGAGGTATAGAAACCTTCTTGCAGCAAATCAAAAGTGCCGGAGTTCAGGGATTGGTTGTACCAGACTTGCCATTAGAAGAAGCCGACAGTCTCATCCAACCTGCCAACAAATTAGGGATTGAACTAACATTATTAGTTGCTCCCACCAGTCCCAAAAGTCGTATAGAAGCGATCGCTCGTCAGTCTCAAGGATTTATTTACTTAGTCAGTGTGACGGGGGTTACGGGAGTACGCGAAGGCTTAGAAACGAGAGCAAAAGAGTTGCTGCAAGAACTTCGCACCGTCACCGACAAACCCATCGGCGTCGGGTTTGGTATATCGAAACCCGAACACGCTCGCCAAGTGAAAGAATGGGGTGCAGATGCTGCGATTGTTGGCAGTGCTTTTGTGAAACGCTTGGCTGAAGGCACTCCAGAACAGGGTTTAGAGGCGATAGGCGAATTCTGCAAGAGTTTAAAAACAGCAATTCAAAATGCTTAGTAAGTATGCACATACTTTCAGCCATTAGACAGATGTGTGCGATCGGGATAGGCCGCCACAATTGCGATTAAAGACCTTGTTGTACTTGAGATCATACACCACCTTCCTTCTAGTTCCTGACTAGAAGGTTTTTTTTGAGCCGAACACGCACAAAATTTCAACATAGTGCGCGCATGGAGAACCAAACAGCTATCTAGGGAAACGACATTGCCTTGTCCGGTGCGGGGTGCTGCGACTTTTAATAATTGGTAGAAGATGGAGGATTATCCATTACTTCTTTCTGGTTGCTGATTTCTATCCGCTCGCAAAGCCGAAGAGCCTTCTTCGTTCTACCTTCTTCGTTCTACCTTCTTCGTTCTACCTTCTACCTTCTTCCTTCTTCCTTCTTCTATAACTTAAGGAATGTAACTTGGGATAGATGAAAAGCTACGGTTTCTATTCGTATACTTAAAAAAGTGTTTAAGTGTCTAATTTGGTAATGCTAAACATCTAGAAAGCCACAAGGCATTTGAGCATCTAACAATAGAAAGGAGCATTTTTATGAACAGACTAACTGCATTTGTGAAAAAAATTCGAGCTGTACAAATCTTAACAGTGTTTCTGGCTGGCATTTTAGTATTTGTGAGTACGGCCTGCAGCAGCGCCCCTGATATTATGGCAGGAAAAACTGATGTCATGACAGGAAAAGGAAAAACTGCCGACCAAATTAGAGAAGAAGTGCCGACCGGGGCTGTAACTTCCGAATACAAAGGCGGCATGAACGACTACCCCGATGTCGATCCCAGAAACAAAAAGATGACAACAACAGAAGCAAAAGCTGAGCTTCTCAAAGAGCAAGCGCAGCACCGCATTGACACGAAATCTAGCAACAATGTAGGGGAAAATGTACGGCGGGTAGCGGATGACGCCCCTGACAAACTCGGCCAAGCTGGTGAAAAGGTGAAGGAGGATGCTCGCACCGCCCAGCGCAAAGCTGATAACTTTGGCGACAAGACCAAACAAGGCATTTCTAATCTTAAAGAAAACACTCGCGAAGGCTTGCAGGGAGCAAAAGAAATTGTTAAAGAAGCCACCCAGGGAGCAAAAGAAAGAGTATCAGAGGGTACTGAGTCTCTGAGATATGGTACCAGCGGTGGCCAAGAAAATATCAATGATGCAGCACGAGATGCAAGATAGAACGCTCAAGATGCCTCAGACAATATTTTCTAGAAAGTGAATGGAGATATTGACTGAACTCAACGAGGCCCAGAAAGAGCGACAGACGAATAATCTCAAATAAGGCTGTTTCCTTTTGTGGAAGCTTGATTCCGACAGTGGTTTTAACCCCTGTCGGAATCAAGGTAAAGTCAATCGATTTTAGATTTTAGATTTTAGATTTTAGATTTTAACATTGACCCCACGGATAAATTCGGGGGGCAAGTTTCATCGGATACAGGTTTTTTATTTCTGGTTCCTGAGTCTGCTTTCGGAATGACTCCGGGGGCTTGTATCCTGGATGGTTTCGGTCAGATGAAGACTACTGCCTATTACTATTTGATTTGGTTTTAACCCCTGGGAGGGCTATTAGGCAGGAAGCAGAGTAGAGGGGGAGTTTCACCACAATGCAACGACCCTGTGCTTTTCTAGGGGGGACTGGAGTGCCCCTCCTTTCACGACGGATTCTTTATGATCTCTATAGATTGTATTTAAACTTTTTAAGGTACTCACTTTTTTATCGGCGTAGCGGAAATTTAGGCGATCGAGCTATATTAAATTCAATTAATTACCCATTGTATTTTTCAAGACAGGATACTGCGGTGTTTATACGGTATTTCGCGTTCATTGTCATCGCATTTGAGATTAACAGGAGAAACTTATACGTAAGTAAAAAGCTTTAATCCCGATCGCCAAAGTATAAAATGTTGTTCCTTAACAGATAATTGGAATTTTCGATCTGGCGCTCAAACAAAAATTATGCGGTTTATGCCCTAAGATAGATACACTAAGTTTTGTCAAGCTAATGTCGGAGTTGAGGTCAGCCGATATGGACGCAACAGTAGATGTAGTAGATTTGACTGCGGTGATGCCGGGATATCGCCCGATCGCGCAATTGTACACAGATTCTCGATCGGCTATCGATCGGTTCGTGCGCGAGAAAGACTGATCGATAGCTGCTAAAATTCTCAAACCTACCTCGTTGTGGCCGAGGATTTCTGGGACGCGGTGCTACTACAATCCAAAAAAGTTGCATTAGCAACCGTTAATTGCATCGGGAGAAATACTCCTCAACCAAACAGACATTCTCGACGAACTTGAACACAGACCGGTTATTTACAAATACATTAAACCTTCCAATCTTTGAATTAATCTTGACTGTTACCTGCCAGATGGAGGTGTATAAATAATTTAGCAAAAAGAGGCCACGGATTCGGGATATATTCGAGCCGTAATCCGTAGCCAAGCGACAGGGGAAATGGAGGCAAACCTTATCTTGGGAATTGTGTTTTGATGCTAGTAACGATGATGCACGACTTTTATGATGCGCTGGCAGATTTGGCAATCTATGCAGATGCCGCACCGGCGGAGCGCCAACAAATCCTTAAGCGCGTTGGTGCTAGTCAGAAAAAACTCAAAGAATTCGCGCACCATACGCCGATCAATTACCAACACAAGTTCGATCTGGTTGAGGCGGAATTGCTGGGGGTTTTGGGACAGACAGCAGAAGCAATGGAACTGTATGATCGAGCTATTACCGGAGCTAAAGCTAACGAATATGTCAATGAAGAAGCTCTTGCCTGCGAACTCGCTGCTAAGTTTTACCTGTCATTGGGAAGAGAAAAAATTGCCCGAATCTACATGATAGATGCTTATGATTGCTATGTCTGCTGGGGAGATAGAGCAAAAATTGACGACTTAGAAAAACGTTATCCTCAATTATTAAAACCGATTTTAGAACCCGCAAAACTACCTGCAAATCCATTAGCAAATTTTCCAACACCTGGGCAAAATCCATCGCTTCATCCATCCATTCATCCATCCATTCATCCATCCATTCCTCCGTCTGTTTCGGCGAGTGTCTCAGATTTCGGGAATTTTTCAACACTGCTAAAAGCTTGTCAAGCCCTCTCTAGTGAAAGAGAACTCGATCGACTGATTGCCAAACTGATGCAACTGGCGATGAAAAATACAGGAGCTGGCAAAGGAGCGCTGATTTTGCCAAACGGCAATCAATGGGAAATCGCGGCTACTAGCACGCTCGACAATTCGGGAGCCGAGTGGGCGATCGACTTATCATCCGCAAAACTCGATGACAACAGCGATATCTTGCCCCTCCAAATTGTTGACTGCGTTAAAAATTTATTGAAACCTGTGATTGTTCGGGATCTCGCTCAACAACGTGATTGGGATTCCGATTCATACATCCTCAAATACCAACCGCAGAGCCTGTTGTGTTGGCCGATTCTTGATCGAGGCAAATTAGTCGGCATTTTGTATCTGGAAAATCGCTTAACCGCAAGAGTTTTTACCCGCGATCGCCTGCAGCTTCTCAATCTCCTGTGTTCCCAGGCAGCCATCTGTTTGCAAAATGCTCTGCTCTATAAAAAATATCAGGATTACAACCTACAATTAGAGCGATCGCTAGTAAAAATTAGCCGAACCGAAGCTCAGCTTGCCGATCAGAAAAAAATGCTCCAAGCGATTCTTGATGTCGCTCCGATTTGGATTTGGATGGTGAATCCCAGTGGTAAAGTACAGTTTTTGAACAAAACCTTTTCTCAAAATGTGGGCGTGCCTGTGAGCGCTTTCCTAGCTGTCGAGCATTACAAAGATATACTGGGAGAGGATGCAGCGGGGTGTCTGGTTTCAGATGCCGCCTGCCTTGCCCAAGATTTGCCGCATTACTCCAGCGAATCTCTCAGATTTGTTGATGGTAAACTACACTATTTAGAAGTCACGAAAGTGCAGCTAAAAAATTGCCAAGGTGAGACGATCGGGATTATTGGTTTGGGTGTTGATGCCACCGATCGCAAGCGAGCAGCGGAACTTTTGCAAGAGCAAAACCAACAGCTAGAACAAACTTTAAAAGATTTACAGCAAGCGCAACTGCAACTCGTGCAAAACGAAAAAATGTCGGCTTTGGGCAATTTAGTCGCCGGAGTCGCCCACGAAATTAACAATCCGATTGGGTTTATTTCTGGCAATTTAAGCGAAGGTAAAAGGAGTTTGGAAGATGTTATAGGACACTTAGAATTGTATCGCTCCGCTGCATCGCCATCGGAAATAGCAGACCACGCCGAAGAGATAGACCTCGATTATCTTTTGGAAGATTTACCGAAGATGATTGATTCAATGCAACTTGGGTGCGAGCGCATTTGCAGCATCAGCAATAGTTTGCGTACCTTCTCGCGAGGCGACAAAGACTACAAAGTTCCTTTTAATATTCACGAAGGCATTGATAGCGCTATTTTAATTTTGAAACACCGCCTCAAAGCAAACGAACACCGCCCGCAGATCGAAGTGATAACTAAATACGGCAATCTCCCTAAAATTGAATGTTTTCCCGGTCAATTGAATCAAGTTTTCATGAACCTGCTTGCCAATGCGATCGATGCCTTAGAAGAGTCAAATATAGGACGCAGTTTTAGCGAAATTACCGCCAATCCCAACCGCATCACGATTTGCACGGATATAGTCGGCGAAGGGTACATTAAAATAAACATTGCTGATAACGGCACTGGGATAAAAGAGGAAGTTAAACAGCAGATATTTGACCATTTGTTCACGACGAAAGGTGTCGGAAAAGGAACTGGATTGGGGTTGGCAATTGTCCACCAGATTGCGGTAGAGAAACATGGCGGAAGCATCGAGGTGAATGGAGAGCTAGGAATGGGGACTGAGTTTGCGATCGTTTTGCCTGTGAAGGGATAAATTTGAATTAAAATTCAATGTTTTTTGGGCGATCGCGTAATAAGATATACTGACTTTAATTCGGGTCTTTTTTTGAAAGCCTTGGCATAACTCTTTTAAAGTTGTATTTTAGACACCCTATAAGTGAGCTCGTCACCCATTTTTAGTTGGGAGATGTCTATTATACAAAAAATTAATCACCACGGCTTCGCCTACAAAAATTTATCTTAAATTTAACCAATCTTGAATTTCTTGCGCTAACCAAGCCGCCTCAATCTCTGTCAAATTTTTTCCTAAAACATAAAAGTAAGTTCCCATATCGTTACCGGCACGAATCTTGATTTGGTTTCCCGAAAGAGAGTTATTGTGAATGAAAGCACCCAAGATTTCTGATATTTCTCCTGTTTCTTGTAAGTATTTACACCCCAATACCTGATGTGTTATTTTAAAAAATTTGCGATTAAATTTAACTTGCTTTATCTCAAAAATAACCTTAACTAATAAACCTATTATAAGTACCGAAATTACTACCCCTATGCTCAATTTTCCTGTTAAAAAGGGGATAATTGTCGGGATAAATGTCATTAGCATTACTGTTCCTAGATAAGCAGATAATAAAGGCTTTCTGACTAAGACAGCCGGAATTTTAATGTGTAACTCCGTCGCTGATTTGCTAACTTGAATGAGACTGTGAGGCGGTTTAGCAATTTTCCTCACAGTCTCAATTTGAAGATTAGCCCCTTGTATGTTGCCCGATTTCAAAGCTGCTAAAGCCTCTCTAGCCTTGCTGAAACGCTTTTCTAACCCGATTTCCGTCATCTTCTCAATCCAGCTTACCAAAGTAGGATTGACACTCACGCGATCGCTAAACTGAATCCGAGAATCTTTCTGTGGTAAATCCGCAGGTGTCGCCCCCGTTAACAAATGAATTAAAGTAGCTCCCAAGGCATACAAATCCGAAGCCGCCACCGCCCGCCCCCAAAACTGTTCTAAGGGTGCATAGCCACTCGTTCCTACCACTGTAAACGTTACGCCTGTCACCGCCGCTTGAGCTTGTACCGCACCAAAATCTACTAGATAAACCTGCTGATCTTCCCCCAAAATTAAATTACTCGGCTTAATATCTCGGTGCAAAACCGGGGGACTCAATTCATGCAAATAAATTAAAATTTCCAGCACTTCAGTGGCAATTTTTCGTACTTGTTTTTCGGAAAAATGCTGACCATTTTCTAAAAATTCCTGAAGTGAAAATCCCGGAATATAATCTTGCACTAACCCAAACCAAGGCAATCCTGCTCCGGCTTCCCGCTCCAGGGAAAAATAATCTCGATAGCAAGGAATGCGGGGATGATTTAGCGCCTGCAAAACTTGTGCTTCTCTTTCAAAAAGCTTGAGTTCTTCCCACTGCATTTCCGGGCTAAAAGCTAACATTTTCAGCGTCACCTGTTCTTGAGACTCTAAATCTACTGCTAGCCAAGTTTGATGACCGGCCGCTGTGCGTCCTAAACGCTGTTGCAATTGATAACGTTCTTGTAAAATTTTTCCTGAATCTAACACAGCATTGCCCTCTTTTTTTTATAGGGAATTTCCTTAACTATTAAATTAACTATTTTGCGGAGAGCGTTAAATTGCTACTAGAAGTAATTACCCGTGCATTTCTCCATTCGGCATAATTGTACCGCGCCACTGAGCACCTGATAAATTAGCAGTGCTCAAATCTGCCCTAATCAAAGTTGTGCGGTGCAAAATTGCCTCCCGCAAATCTGTTCTAGCCAGGTAAGCATCAGTTAAATCAGCTTCGCTCAAATTTGCCTGATTCAAATTAGCTCGACTCAAATCAGCCCGCACCAAATTAGCTCGACTCAAGTCAGCCATAATTAAATTAGCATTGCTCAACTTAACATCAGTCATAAATGCACCTCGCAAGTTAGCGCCAGCTAATTCAGCATCAAGTAACACAGCTCTTTCCAACTTAGCATTAGCCATTACAGCCCAGGAAAAATTTGTTTCTACCAAAGTTGCTTCAGTCAAAAATACGCCATCTAAAATAGCTTCGCTCAAATTCGCCTGAGTCAGATTTGCTTCTCCCAGAAATGCTTCAGTCAAATTAGCGTGACTGAGATTAGCTTTAGTCAAATCTGCACCTTGCAAATTGACGCCCCGCAAATCTGCACCTTGCAAATTTGTACCCCGCAAATTTGCACCCTCAAAAATCCGCGGCTCCTTCCGCAAATTTGCACCCCGCAAGCACGCACCGCGCATATCTGCACCTTGCAAATTCACACCTCGCATATCTGCATCGCTCAAATTTGCATCAATAAAAACGGCCAAAGAGATGTTGGCTTTGCGAAAGTCTGCACCTTGCAAAGTCGCTCCGTGGAAGTCTGCATCGGACAAATTTGCTCCGCTCAAGTTTGCTTGATTTAAGTTAGCACCACACAGCTTTGCATTAGTTAAATTTGCGCGCTGAAGGTTAATTCTGCTCAGGTAGGACATCGCTAAGTTTGCACCCCAGAGGTCAGCACTGCTTAAATTGACGCCAATTAAATCGGCACCGCTCAGGTATACGCCTCTGAGATTCATACCTTGAAAATCTAGTTCTCCTGATGTATATCGCCTTAAAATTTCGCTGGCATTCATATTTTTTTGTTGTGAATTAGGTACAATCTGCTATTTCTAGACTGCTTAAATTTCTGTTCGCGCAGGCGGACTTAGTTTTTGTAGCGCCAAACTTGAGTCTGAGAAATTTGATGAAATTTCTTAAATTTCAGTTGGCGCAGGCCGACTTAGTTTTTTGTGTAGCCTCAGACTTGAGTCGGGGTATTTAATGAGTTGGATTGACAAATTCTTGAGTCCAAAAGACTGTTTTGCTACCTAACTGTCGCCCATGAATTTTCACATGAGTAAGATATTTTGATTTTAAAGTACACAGCTTTTTGTGAATGTAGGTAGCTGTAGCCTGTTGGTTTGGTACTTCCGCAGACTCCAGAATCACATGGAGCCAACCGTCTTTAAATCCTACTGTAGCAGTAATTCCTTTAGGCTGTAGCAATTGATTAATCAATTGGGCGATCGCCTTTGGTTTGCCTTGCTTTGCCATTTCCAGAAGCTGATACTGATTTGCTTTATGGCTAGAGTTTTCCTGCGGTATGTCTGAAATATTTTCAACTAGGTTGCCTGTGATTTCAGAAGGATATTTTTCGCTTTCTTTTGACTCCAATTCACTCAAAATTTCCAGCAATTTATCGGTAAACTTCTGAACTTTACCTACATACTCTCTAAGATTTTTATATTTCCAGTACAAACGCTCCTCTACACTTCCCGTAGAAAATTTTCCGTTCAAAGCAGCTTCTAACTGGGTGAATATATTTTCTATTTGCGCCGTTGCAGAGTTAGCACTGTGAGTGACTAATTCTGTCATTTCTTCTTCCAATCCCAACTTGCGTTTGATGGAATCGCTAATATTTATAATAACAGGAGCCGCCGGTTCTAAAATTTCGATAATAGTCGGCATTTCTGCAACTGGGAATGTTTCTACGATTTCCTGTTTGAACTCGGTAGCATAATTATTGCTGGTTTCGGGTTCTTTAAACGGTAGATTTTCTGCCGTGTCCGGCACTAAGTAACTCTTTTGAGGATCATAATGATAATGAGGTGGAGCAGCTTGAAGGATGTGAGTAATCTCGCCTGGATCAAAATAATCGGTGCGCCTGTCCACCAGCTCGCTCTCTTCATAAACACTGTTGTTTAAATGTGTCTGATCGTAATCTTCGCTAGCAGAAGATTCGGCTTCATGGGATTCTTCCTGTTGCATTTTTGCGTAACAAGGATTCATCGCTTTGATGATTACGCTCGCAGCTTGGTCGTTTTCATCTCTGTTGTCAAGATTGCTAGCAGTTCTGTACAAATGAGATTCCAGTTCGGCTAGGCTACCACAGACATTAAACAGTTGTCGCAGTAGATTGTCAAGTTCTTGAGTTTTCAGCAGTAGCCAGTCGCGATCGCTAAAAGTAAACTCGTGATAAAGAGTAGAAAAAATTAGGATTTTTGCCCTCAGCGGATTTGTTTGCTGCAAAATTTTTTGTCTGACATCAAATAATTTTCCTGGGTTTCTTGCCCTTTCTTCGCTGCTGGGTATTTCCGAACTAAAGTGTTCTTCAAATGCGGGAGCTTCCTGACCGCCAAAACTAGATATGTTTACTTCTAATTTGGTGAAATCTTCAAATTCATACAGCCTGCTAAGTTGACATACTATGAGATCTGTTACTAAAGCATACTCGGTTTTTTTATTGACCTTAGAGACTATACTATTTAAAACAGCTTCAATGTCTTCTAACCTGCTGTATTTGGCGCACAGTTCTTCAATTAAAATTCTTACATCTGCGCTGGCGAGTTGGGCGGGGTCGTTTTCCCAGAACTCTTTACAAGCAAAAAATATTATTTTTTTAATGCGCGAGAGATTCACGTCTTGTTCTAATTCGCGAACAACTTCATCTAAAATAGATAAAGCTTTCATAGTTTTCCTCCCATAAAAATACCCTGTCAACACTCAGCAAGAAATAATACAATTATACCACATTTGATAAATGCAAGACTTTGATGCGATCGTAATTGGCAGCGGTATTGGCGGCTTAGTCGCCGGCTCGATGCTAGCTCGTTACGGCAAGCGGGTTCTCGTCTGCGAGAGCCACATTATAGCGGGCGGGGCAGCTCACAGCTTTTCGCGCCGAGGATTTCACTTTGATTCGGGGCCTTCTTTTTATTGCGGTTTGACTGACCCCCGGTCGTTCAATCCTCTGCGGCAAGTTTTTGATGTTTTGGAGGAATCGATCGCAGCAATTTCCTACGATCCGCTAGGGCATTACCATTTTCCAGAGGGAAGTTTGCCGATTTATGCTGATGCCAGAAGTTACTTAGATGCTGTAGCTAAGTTCGCACCGCAAGGTGCTGTAGAATTACAGCAATTTCAACAAAATTTATTAGTTTTGTATGAAGCTTTGCGTGGAATTCCGGCTTTAGCGCTGAGATCCGACTGGCAGTTAATACCTGTTTTGCTGTCTCGGTACTCGCCTGCTTTGCTGAAGCTGTTGCCGCTAGTAGGTGCGATCGCGGGTTCAGCAGGTTCCTTGATGGATCGCGATGTGCGTGACCCTTGGGTGCGACGTTTGATAGATTTGGAGTGCTTTTTGCTGTCGGGTTTGAAAGCGCACGGAACTGTCGCGCCGGAAATAGCTTTTATGATTGGCGAACGATCGCGCTGTGCGATCGAATATCCTGTAGGTGGCAGCGGTGCGATCGTCGATGCTTTAGTCAGAGGTTTGCAGCGCTGGGGAGGAAAGTTGCGCCTGGGATCTCCCGTCGAGCAAATATTAGTTGAATCCGGCAAAACCACCGGCGTTCGCTTGAAAAATGGCGAAATTATCCGCGCCCCAATTGTCATTTCAAATGCCACAATCTGGGATACTTATACAAAATTACTGCGCCCTGAAGATTTGCCGGAAAGCTACCGAAAAAACGCTTTGTCGATGCCCGCCGTAGACAGTTTCATGCACCTACATTTAGGAATTAAAGCCGAAGGACTCGAAGGTTTGACCGGCCACCACGTCGTCGTTCACGACAGCAAGATTGACATTACAGTACCCGGAAATACTTGCATGATTTCGATTCCTACAGTGTGGGATGCAACTCTCGCGCCGCCCGGACATCACACCGTTCACGCTTATACATTGGAACCTTACGAAGGTTGGGAATATGGCGAATTGTATCAGCCGAAAAAGCAAGAGCGATCGCAATCTCTGTTTCAAGCTTTAGAAAAAATTATACCGGATTTGCGATCGCGGATAGTCTTAGAGTCGATCGGCACACCGCTAACCCACGCCCGATTTTTACGCCGATATCAAGGAACTTACGGGCCTGCAATTGCCGCCGGAAAAGGCACATTTCCCGGCCCGCAAACACCAGTCAAAGGCTTGTATCGGGTGGGAGACAGCACCATGCCCGGAATTGGCGTGC
Organism: Microcoleus sp. Pol10D4; assembly: GCF_036701555.1. Taxonomy (NCBI): domain Bacteria; kingdom Bacillati; phylum Cyanobacteriota; class Cyanophyceae; order Oscillatoriales; family Microcoleaceae; genus Microcoleus; species Microcoleus sp. Pol10D4. Next base: position 19,982 of record NZ_JAUBRA010000060.1, on the reverse strand, counting down.
CCGCTGTCGCAGCATCGGGTATTTTGTGCGCGAATACTTTAGTAAATTCGGATGTTACAGCACAATTTTTGTAAGCGAAGGAAGAAGGAAGTTCGGCAACGAGCAATGTACGGGATGTAACGGATGTAACGGATGTCAGGAAGAAGGAAGAAGGGAAATTAACTGGTTCCCAGCCTCTGGCTGGAAACCGAGATCCAGAGGCTCTGCCTCGCTTGCAAAAAAACAGGAGGCAGAGCAATAGTGAAATGCGTTCCCAGCCAGAGCCAGGGAAGGAGGAAAACGAGGGAAAAACTACTTTTTACAAAATCTGCCTGTTCCCGAAACTGATTATCCACCAGCGGCAAAAGCGCCCATAATTGCGATCGACAAAGCCAAACCTGGCAACAGCAGCAATCCTAACATTAAAGCATCATGTCCGCTCATTACTTTCTCCTGATATTGACCTTTGACATTATACTCTATAAACCGCAATCTTGCCTCGACCTTAATAATTAATTAAAACCTACATATAGATTCAGGATTGACAGGACAAATTTTATTAACAATGGGATTCCCGCGCAAGTCCAGTGTAGTCAACTTTTGCAAAGATTGCAGGGAACTGATATCAGAGATTTGATTGTTATACAAGTCTAGTAAAAATAAATTATTTAAACCTTGTAGCGCGCTGCTATCCGAAATCGGATTGTTGAACAAATAAAGTTCAGTCAAGTTAGTTAACGATTTCAACGGACTGATGTCTGATATTTGATTGTTACCCAGGTTTAGTTCAATTAAATTAGTGAGCGATTTCAAAGGACTAATATCGGATATTTGATTTTGGAATAGAACCAATTTATTTAAGTTTGTTAGAGATTCCAGCGGAGTAAGGTCAGATATTTCATTTCCGAAGAGAAACAGCGTCTTGAGATTTTTCAAGGAAGCCAGCGGGGTGATATCCGATATTTTATTATTGTAAAGGTAGAGTATCTGGAGCTCAGTTAAATTTGCCAGAGGAGCGAGATCGGAAATTTGATTTTTGTAGAGAATCAGCGCATTTAAGTTAGTTAAATTTTTCACCGGAGTGATGTCGAAAATTTTGTTGTCAAACAGGACAAGTGCGGTAAGATTAGTTAGACCAGTTAGGGGAATGATGTCTGAGATTTGGTTGGTATCGAGAACAAGTATACTCAGATTTGTTAGAGATGAAAGCGGACTAATATCTGATATTTGATTGACATCTATAACCAGAATTTTCAGGTTAGTTAAAGATTGCAGGGGAGCGATGTCAGATATTTGATTACTGCCGAGGATGAGATTAGTAAGTTGAGTGAAAGATGAGAGGGGGCTGATATCGGTAATTTGAAGATTTTTGAGGTTAAGTTCGGTTGTATTAGAAAGCAGTTCGTTAGCTCGATCGCAATCTGAAGTATCTGATATTTGCAACAGTATTTCTACCGTATCTTTGACGCCGGGAGAGATATTTTCTTTGTGCTTGCACCAGTCGGCAAAGTTATTATAATTTGTCATGGGCTGTGCTGCCTTAATCGATTTTAGATGCGAGATTTGAAATTTTAGATAAGTATAGCAATTCTATTTCATTTGTGAATGAGATTTTTTTCGGATTTTGAGAAATTTCCGCAAAAATTGTGTAAAGTAATCTTAACATCCTTAATTGCATTGCCTTCGCAGGAGCCAAGAGCCAACTATGACACCAGAACTAATTTTTAATGTCGGTAATCTGTTCGTTGTGCCTTTCTGGGCAATTATGATTTTATTACCCAACTGGGGAATTACCCGAAAAGTGATGAATTCCTTTATTCCGTTTGCAGTGCTCGCCGTTTTGTACATATATTTGTTTGGTAGCAGTCTAACTGCGGAAAATGCGGCTGCTTTGTCCAATCCTAAGTTAGCAGATATTGCTAAGTTTCTGGGGGAAGAAACGGCGGCGGCTACGGGATGGATACATTTTTTAGTGATGGACTTGTTTGTCGGGCGCTGGATTTATTGGGAAGGACAGCGGACAGGAGTTTGGACTGTTCACTCTTTGGCTTTGTGTTTTTTTGCTGGGCCGATGGGATTGCTTTCTCATATTGTAACTGCTTGGATTACTCAAAGGTTTTTCCCCAGTTCTGAGGCGGCGGAAACTGTTACTTCATCGGTTTAGGCAGAGGGTTTTTAATACCTTGGATGTTAATCATTCATAAAAAAATTCGGTAAGTGGGAAACACAGTCCCTTTAGTTAGTAGGGTGCGTCAGGGCTGAATGTGACCACTAAAGACTAAAAAATTTTCCCCTGACGCACCCTACAATAACTATAAGTACGGGCGAACTCGCCCGTACAGAATTTTAAGAATTGGCTAGGGGCAGCACTAAACGAGCCACAATTAAATTGTTTTCTAACATTTCTAGAGAAAAGTTTCCCCCCATTAAGCGTACTGCTCGCTGACAAATTAAAAGATTTTGCACGATCGACCTATGGGAACTAGAAACCGCTAATATATCGGGTTCGGAACCGCCGTTGAAGGCAGCAATTAACTGTCGATCGCACGCGCCGCTATCGATCACAGACAATTCTAACAAATCTTCCCCCAACAACTGAGAGCGAATCTCAATCTTGGCGCCAACAGCAGAGCGCCTGCAAGCCGTCGCCAGCAATTCGCACAGGATCAAATCCAGCTTGATACTGTCCCCACGAACGCTCAAAGTCTGACCCGCAGGCATCGACACAGCAGTTTCTCTGTGCACATCCAGCAAGACTTTCGACTGTTTGACCAGGGAGGCCGTTCGATCGAGCGATCGCCTCAGCCAAGCGCTCACAGGCACCGCATCTTGTCCGAATTGCAGCCGCCAATGTTCCTGTTTCAGCAGCAAATGAGTTGACCCCAAAGCATTGCCCATTTGCCGCAAAACCTGTTGGTAGCGCAAAATTTTCAGAGCATCCTTTTGCTCCTTCGCCGACTGCAAAATCGACTGACTCAACTCCCCCAACTCCTTCACCCCCGCTCCCACCGTGCGGTAAAACTCCTCAAAACGGCGCTGTTTGTACCAGTTGAGCAACTCCAGATCCAATCGCTGCGACTCCTGGATCGATTGCACCGCCAAATACCTGCGCCACCAAGCCAACTGAGACGCCATCGAGCTGAGTAAACTCACCGACAACTCCGACCACTGGCGGCCCGGAGCGTCCGCAGCCACCACAATGCCCGCCGGAGCGTGTTCTGGGGCCGTCCGCAGCGCCACCGTCAGAATCTCGCCAATTCCCGGACTGCGGAGCCACCGCTTCGTCGCCAGTTGCAGTTGGCTCGTGCTCTGTTGCACCACCCCGCTAGCAGCCAGGGTTTGTTGGATCAAAGCATCTGTTTTGACAGGAATCACCGCCTCGGGATTGAGGGCAAATACGGGATTGGCAGCTACCGTCGCTACGATGGAACCTTCCTCCTCACCGGGATTCCAAGTAATTACGGCTACTAAAGGACAGGAAATTGTCTGGGAAACGTGTTGAGCAAAGTTACGATCGAGCTTTTGTAGCGGCAACTCTGGGAACATCGTCGGTGAAGCAGCAGCTATCTCTTGCTCAGATTGCTCATCAGGATAATGGTGCAAAACCGCCAAACCCGATTTGAGAGATCGCTCAAATTGCTGATATTTGTCGATTGCCGAACTCTGCTGCCACGAGTGCAGGATCAATCCGAGTTGTTCGCCCACTAGCCGAACTAATTCTTGCTCAGATCGCCTCCAAGTGCGAGTTGCATTGTGTCCGACAACCAGCAAACCCTCGATCGATTTGCCATTGGCGATTTTCGATTTTAGATTGGGGTTTTCTCCGTCTTTCTTTTTCCCCCTCGTGCTCGATGCCAAAAGCGATCGCACCCCCGCTTCCCCCAACACATCCCGCCAAGCGCCCAACCGCTCGTCTTCCTCCCAATTTTCAATAGCTAGAGGTGCACTTTCTTCCAACAGCCCCACGTCAGCCATATCGAGGGCGTTGAGTGGCGACGGCACTGACCTGCGGTTGCGGGGCAGATTTTGGCAGACAATTTCAAAGCGATTTTGTTCTTCGCCGTACAGCAGGAGCAAAAAGTATTCGCATTTGAGCCGATCGCACAACTGTTCGGCGGTATTTTTCAAAGTCGTCTCCCAGTCAGCATCGCTGTAGATGGCGTGAGCTATTCCGGCAGTTAAATCTCGATCAATCTCAATTTGCTGAATTTTCTCCTCCATCTCCGACACAGGAGCCGTCAGAGCCACTAACTGCGCCACTCCCCGCAGATAATGCTTTTCATTGTCTTGCCAAATCCGGGGCTCGCCGGCTTCGACTGCCAAAAATCCCAACAATTCCCCTTCCGAAACAATCGGCGCAGCCAACAGAGAGCGAGCGCGGATTTGCTGCATCAACCGCCCCGTTAGCTCAGTTTTCAGAGAACTTTGAGATTCACCGATCCAAACCATTTCTTCCCTGCCCAAAGCCTGATAAAATTCGCCCAAGTCTTGGACGGTGATGCCCGAAGCCGGTCGGGCCGGCCCGCCTAAACCCGGAGTAACTTCGCGGTTGCTGACTCGGCGCCAAAAATAGCGTCGCTCTCGCTCGAACCAATAAACATTGGTGCGTGTCGGCTCGATAAATTCATGAGTTTGTTCGACAACAGCTTGCAAGTATTGGTCGAGCGATCGCAATTCCCCCAACTGCGAAATCAGCGCTAAAAGAGACTCATCTGGGTGTTTAACTTGTTGTCGCTGCCAGTCTTTTTCTATTTGGTAAAGAGCAGTTGCCAGCGCTCCAAATACGATCGCCAACTGCGTTTTTTCCCCGGACTTTGGCGACGCTCCCCATACCTCAGTGCCGAGCAAAATCACGCCGTAGCAGCGGTCTTTGTAGCGCAGGGGAAACAGAGTCGTGCCTTGAATATTGAAAGTTTGAGCTGCTTTGCGCCATTCTCCGGCTCTACTTTCCGATCGCAAATCCGGGACTCCCACCGGGCGGAGCTGAATCACCACTTGTTCGAGCAAATCTCCTGGGCTGAGGGCAAACCGCTGTTTGAGAAAAGACTGGTCGCCGTTAGGAGTCATGCCGCCTTTCCCGAACAATCTGTGCGCCTGTCGATCGTACAACCCGATCCAAATCAACCGCCAGTCAAATTCCGCTTGCAAGTAACCGAGTGTGGTCGAAAGTAGCACATCAACATTCTCCTCTTCTCGGAGAGTCTGGAGAACGCGCTCTAGGGTCGCGATTTGTTCGTCTAAATCCTTCGGTCTTTGCTGCTGCCCCATTTCCAAGCTTCCCCGCACCTTGTCTAATTTAAAATTACTAACTTAAATATTCAAAAAAATAAAATGCCAAAGAATCAACTTATAATATAATCGTCTCACTTATCCTTCAATCTCAAACATTGGATAAAGTCGATCGAAGTTGAAGTAAAAACTTCGCCTTCGCTGTCGGCTCGTGAATATTTTTATTTCCCTTCTCATTTCTAATTTGTAAATTGCCCCAGTACAAATCATTGGATATTTATCAATCAAGTGTACGCCCGCTGTTGTTTTCCGTATTGAAAACCGATGCCGAGTGGCTGCACAACCGCACTCTCCAAGTTCTCGAACTCGCAGCCAGAACCCAGTCAAACCCCGCAACCAGCCAAATGCTCTCTCGATTGCAGAAATCTTTGGGAGTCCAAGATTCTCGCCTCGAACAATCTTTGTGGGGACTGAGCTTTAACAATCCTGTCGGCTTGGCCGCCGGATTTGATAAAAACGGCGTAGCTGCTGACATTTGGGCAAATTTTGGCTTTGGCTTTGCCGAACTTGGCACTGTCACTTGTCAACCGCAGCCGGGAAACCCTCAACCTCGCTTGTTTCGCTTGACGGAGGACAGTGCAGCCCTCAACCGCATGGGATTTAACAATCAAGGAGCCGCGGCAATGGCAGCCCGGTTTGAGGCAGCACAGAAACAGTCAAAATTCGATGCCTCGCGCCCCATGCCTCAGTCTCCGTTCCCCTTGGGCATCAATCTCGGTAAATCTAAGGTAACACCGTTAGAGCAGGCAGCAGCCGACTATTTGGAGAGTTTTAAGCTGCTGAAAGATTGGGGCGACTATTTTGTAGTGAACGTTTCTTCTCCGAATACGCCTGGGTTGCGATCGCTCCAAGATGCTGCTGGGCTTAGCACAATTTTGGAAATTTTGCAACAAGAAAATCAGGGAACCAAGCCAATTTTAGTCAAGATTGCGCCGGATTTGGAGTCGGAGGCGATCGTATCAATCCTCGACTTAGCAAAAACCTACCAACTAGCAGGAATTATCGCCACAAATACCACCATCCGCCGCGACGGATTGAAAACACAAATATTGCGAGAAACAAACCAACCAATCGCCGAAGAAGCCGGGGGAATTAGCGGGCTTCCAGTGCGAGAGCGATCGACAGAAGTAATCCGATTTATCTGGCAATATACAAAAGGCGAATTGCCCATAATTGGAGTTGGCGGCATTTTCACCGCCGAAGATGCTTGGGAAAAAATAGCCGCCGGTGCGAGTTTAATTCAAGTCTACACTGGTTGGGTTTACGAAGGGCCTTGGATGGTGCGTCGGATTCTCCAAGGTTTGTTGCAAAAGTTAGAAGAACGCGGATTTAGTTCGATTTCTGAGGCAGTAGGTTCGGACAATCAATAGACTGTTGACTGTTGACTGTTGACTGTTGACTGTGAGTAAAAAAATGAAAATTACGCGAATTATTTGTTGACAGCTTGATTCGACTTTACGCCCGACTTAGAAGCTCGGATTTGATATCATTCCGGCCTTACTGCCGGAATTGATATGACTCACAGTGCGATCGCTAAAAAAACTATAGCGGTTCTCAGGAAAGTAAGGTACTCTTCCAATGCCCAATGCCCAATGCCCAATGCCCAATGCCCAATGCCCAATGCCCAATGCCCAATGCCCAACAACACCTCATGTTACTGAGAAAGCCTATAATCAAATATTTCCGCTAATTTCAAAGCATTAACTTGAGCTTGAGCTTTATGCAGCGACTCCTGCCATTCCCTTTCTGGATCGCTATCAGCAACAATCCCCGCACCCACTTGTCCCCAAACAACTCCCCCGGTTGTACCGTCACTTTTTGGTGCATATAAAAGGGTGCGAATCAAAATATTTAAATCCAGGTTGCCGCGCCAGTCCAAATAACCGCAGGAACCGTAAAATAAATTGCGCTTCACAGGTTCCAATTCTTCGATAATTTCTAGACAGCGCACTTTCGGACAACCTGTAATCGTACCGCCCGGAAATACCCCTCGAATTAAGTCGATCGCGTCGCAATCTTGTCTTAATGTACCGATAACATTACTGACGAGGTGCATCACGTGACTGTAGCGTTCAATAGTCAGAAATTCGTTAACTTTTACCGACCCCCATTCACACACCCTCCCGATATCATTGCGCTCTAAATCAACTAACATAATATGTTCGGCTCTTTCTTTGATATTTTCTATTAATTCCTGTGCTAAGTGATCATCTTGAATGGAGGTTAAACCTCGCCGTCTCGTTCCCGCGATCGGTCTAGTATCCACTTTTTTCCCTAATAATTGAACCAGTCTTTCCGGCGAACAACTAACTATTGTCCCCCACGGAGTTTGCCAATAACTTGCAAAAGGCGAAGGATTGATCCGTTGCAAAGCGCGGTAAATTGACCAACTGCTGCAATCTGTACGGGCTTCAAACCGCAAAGATAAATTAGCCTGAAAAATATCGCCCGCATGAATATATTTCTGAGCTCTTCGCACTATTTCTTTATACTGACTCTGAGATAGTTGAAAAATAGGAGTAGCCGAATTTTGTTGAGAATTTTCCGGTAAATTATTCTGGATTATTTCTCCCTCGGTTTGCTCTAATTGATGCTGCATAACATCGAGGTGAGAAGGTTGACTCGCAGCCAACCAGAGAATTTGCGTTTGATGGTCTAAAACCGCAAAAGATTCTGGTTCGTACCAACAGCTAACCGGGAAAGGAAGCGGATCAGTATTGAGTTGGGGCAGGTGTTCGATTTCCCATGCTAAATCATAACCTAGCCATCCCAACCAACCCCCAGTAAAAGGAATTTCCGGCGGTACATTGACTGCTAAATTTTGCTTTTGAGATTCCAAAAGAGCGCGTAAAAAAGGTAAAATTTCACCGACTGGCGGTGTCCATAGCTGAGGTTGACTATCAATTATCCGGGGAGAACCTGCACAAATAGAATATCGTGCCAAGTTAGTAGAAGATGTAACTGGACTTTCTAGCAGAACAGCCATATCGCGGGGGGGGAAATCCGATATTGAGCTTGCACTGTCGGCGGTTTGACCTAGAAATAAAGTTTGAAAAATCTCCGATCCGCTGCGCTGATTTAGGGGAAGCTTTCGCCAATGCCAAGGTTGTATTTGTTTCATAATAGATTGCACTATGGTTAACACTTTCAGGACTTACGCAACGAGTCAATTTTGACACTATCTGTAGTAGTAAAGTGCATATTGTGCACCCTCCTAAAATCGAGTGAAAGCGTTATCTCAGCCATTAATTACAACTTTCCAAATATCTCGGTTTTCCTCTTTTTTGAGGCGTATCCAACCCCTAACGGAGTTAATGAGAAATAGAGTTTGGGTACTGTGCAAATCATCTAAGGTAATTAATTCTTCTCTGATTTTTCCTTCCTCTAAAAGTTGAGAACGAAACGTCCCCGGTAATAAACCGCACTTGACGGGAGGTGTGATTAGGCCTGCGGGTGTATCGAGCACGATATTGGCGATCGTGGATTCGGTGATCATTCCATCTTGATTCCACAGAAAGACATCCTGATATTCGGGCTGCGACTCCAAAGCCATTGTATAAGGCAATCGGTAAGTTGTCTTGTGGTAAAGAAATGGGTTTTGAGAATCGATCGGTTGGCGGGCAATTCCCACAGATGCACCGATTTTTAAGATACCGCTATCTAGTGCCTGAGCTTGTAATGTTATGTTTCCATCACAAGATATTGTTAACCGTATTTTTTGTTTGACTGACCTGCAAGTAATACTTAATGCTTGTAAAGCTTTGCTTGTTTCTGTTAGCAATAGGGGAAAATTAAAATAATCAGCCGATCGTTCTAATCTTTGAAGATGTCTGTCTAGCAAAAAATAACCGTTTTTTGGCTCCCATAAAAATGATTCTAGCAATTCAAAATTTGGCTGTTGTTGAATCATGTTTTTTTTAATATAATGTAAATTCGGTAACTAGACAATTTTTAGACCCCCGACCGTTCCTGTTTGTGTAATTATATAGGAAGATAACTTGAATTTATGTTGCCTAAACCCTTTATATTTCAATGGCGTCTTGCCATCGGGCTGTTAATATTAACCTCATTACTCACACCTCTAGCCCTCAACTACTACGTCAGACTTGTTACCAGCAACTACCGCTACAGAGATATAGCTAACGTGCCTGCAGAACCCATCGCTATAGTTTTTGGTGCCGGAGTTTGGGAAGACGGCACTCCAAGCCCCATGTTAGCCGATCGAGTGCAAGCAGCCGTCGATTTGTACAAAGCGGGGCGAGTGGACAAACTTTTGATGACAGGAGACAATAGCAGCGTCGATTACAACGAAGTCCAAGCAATGCAGGACTACGCCGAAGCCCAAGGCGTACCGATTAATAATATCGTTCTCGATTATGCCGGATTTAGTACCTATGAAAGTTGCTACCGGGCGAAAGAAATTTTTGGCATAACGCAGGCTGTTTTAGTTACCCAAAACTTTCACTTAGCCCGCGCTGTTTATACCTGTCGCCGGTTGGGCATACAGGCGATCGGCTTAGGAACGCCGGATTGGGGAAAATTTAGCCATAAGGGCATGATTCACTACAGTTTTCGCGAATTTTTGGCAGTAATTAAAGCGCTTTGGGAAGTGCGTGTTACCCGTCCCGAACCGACTTTTTTGGGGCCGTTTGAAGGAATTAAAGAAAAGTGATGAGTGGTCTGTTGAAAACTTTAGTCCTTGCTTTAAGGACTAAAGTCTTCACTAAAAACGGGTTTTATTACAACTAACCGGACATCAGGTAAGTCCGGGAGTTGTAAGTTTTGAGTTAAACAAAACTTACAACAAAACTCACAAATCATAGCTGGCCCGTTGCGGTAGTGTTCCATAACTTACTCGCGTTTGGAAAGACCAGCCAGCGACCAAGTTAGGCTCACCATCATTAAGCGGCCTAGAGCCTTCAAACGTTCTTCGGCGTTATTTTCAACCGTTTGAGACAGAGTTTCAGACTTAAGATTTTTCGACAATTCTTCAGCAGTTTCTGCTGACTTTTCCAACTGAGGTTGTTCAGAAGATGTCTCAAGGCTGACTTGTGGCTGCTGATTTTTTTCTTCGGTCATTTTCTGAGTCACCTCCTGGAGTTATTGCATACATAACCCTTAATACAAATGTAACTTATTTGTATCCGGGATTTGGCGAGTCAAGTTTTCCTTACCCGACAATCGCAGTTACCAACTGACTTAAAAGTTTTGATGTTAGTTGTTAGCTATCTTAAATCGCACTTACCCAATTTTCCTCAAAAACGAGGTTTATTCACAGATAGGTCGTCCTCCACCAATTTTTTGTAAGAAACGGGATTTCTGAGCCTAAGTCCTGTTAAATTCAAAACTCACACACTACTACCGATGATGCACATCACTGAATTGTTATATTTACTTAACAGTAATATTTCCGAGATTCTGATATTGTTAAAGCTTAACAATTAATTTTGCTCGGATTTATATCAATCTGCAAGCAACCGTCTGGAAATTTTTAACAAACTGAAGGTGTAGAGCCGATGGCAATTTATGTTGATACTGCAATTGTAGCGGAAGCCGCACGGGCGAGCAAGTTCGGATGGGTAGCGGGAATTACTACTAATCCGACACTTTTGACAAAAAGTGAGTTATCTCCTGAGCAAACCCTTAAACAACTGGCACAACTGATTCCTGGGGAAGTGTATTATCAGCTAAGGGCATCTGATGTTGATGGCATGGTAGCAGAAGGAAAAGCGGCTTTTGAATTAATTGGACAGCAAACAGTGTTGAAAGTTCCAGCAACGGCGGCTGGTTTCCAAGCAGTAGCACATTTGTCACCGTCCATTCCTTGCGCGGTGACGGCGATATACAGCGCATCACAAGCAGTTGTCTCAGCAGAAGCGGGGGCCAAATATGCGATCGCCTATGTGAATCGCGCCACCAGATTGTTGGGAGACGGTTTTGCGTTAGTGCGGGATATGGCCAATGTGTTGCAGAGAACTAATACTGAGATTTTGGCAGCTAGCATTAAATCGCCGGAAGAAGCGGTAAAGACTTTATTAGCTGGAGCACATCATTTGACATTGCCTTTTGACCTGTTGCAGGCGATCGCAGTTCACGAACTTTCGCAGCAAACTGTTGATGAATTTGCCAAAAACGGGCGGGGAATTAGTTATTAGATTTTGCAATAAGCTGATACGCATTTAAATTGGGATTTTTGAACCCTAGACTCTTTGCACCCTGGCTTTCAGGCAAAAAATTTAAATGCTGAACAGCTTACAGAAAACTTCTTTAATTCTGGAGTAAGTATCATTCGCTCGCTGACTGCATATGAGTTTGGCTATTTTGTCTACTGTCGGCAACAGTTGTTGATAAATATGACTTTTATGAACTCAATGTTATGAATTTTATGAATTGACTTTGAGAGCTGGTTATTGAATGATGTCAATCAACCGCACGAAGTTCCAAACTTGTACTCTTAAATGTCAGGGCTTATGACGATTACTCGCGTCTCAGTTGACTCAGCAGGCAATCAGGCGATCGGCGACTCCGAGATCCCCTCCATCTCTGCCGACGGGAGGTTTGTGGCGTTTTTATCTAATGCCACCAACCTCGTGCCAGGGGACACTAACAATACCGATGACATCTTCGTGCGCGACTTGTTAACGAATATTATCACCCGCGTCTCTGTAGACTCAGCAGGCAATCAGGGGAACGCCTTGTCCGTACTCCCCTCCATCTCCGGTAACGGGCGCTTTGTGGCGTTTGCATCTAATGCCTCCAACCTCGTGCCGGGGGACACTAACGGTAGAGCCGACATCTTCGTCCGCGACTTGTTAACGAATATCACTACCCGCGTCTCTGTAGACTCAGCAGGCAATCAGGGGAACGGCATTTCCTATTCCTTGTTGACCTCCATCTCCGCCGACGGGCGGTTTGTGACGTTTGCATCGGATTCCACCAACCTTGTGGCGGGAGACACTAACGATACCCGTGATATCTTCGTGCGTGACTTGTTAACAAACACTACCACCCGCGTCTCTGTAGATTCAGCAGGCAATCAGGGGAACGGCATTTCCGAGTTCCCCTCCATCTCCGCCGACGGGCGGTTTGTGGGGTTTGCATCTAATGCCTCCAACCTCGTGCCGGGAGACACTAACAATAGTCGCGATACCTTCGTCCGCGACTTGTTAACGAATACCACTACCCGCGTCTCTGTAGATTCAGCAGGCATTCAGGGAAACGACTCCTCCGGCATTCCCTCCATCTCCGCCGACGGGCGGTTTGTGACGTTTGCATCGGATGCCACCAACCTCGTGCCGGGGGACATTAACAATCGCGGCGACATCTTCGTGCGCGACTTGTTAACCAATACCACTACCTGCGTCTCAGTTGACTCAGCAGGCAATCCGGGGAACGACTCCTCCCTCTATAGCTCGATCTCCGCCGACTATAGCTCGATCTCCGCCGACGGACGGTTTGTGGTGTTTGAATCTGATGCCTCCAACCTCGTGCGGGGGGACACTAACAATAGCACTGACATCTTCGTGCGCGACTTGTCAACCAATACCACCACTCGCGTCTCTGTTTCAGGGGCGGGCAATCAGGGGAACGGCGAATCCTACAGCCCCTCCATCTCCGCCAACGGGCAGAAAGTGGCGTTTTCATCTAAGGCCTCCAACCTCGTGCCGGGAGATACCAACAATGGCCCAGACCTCTTTATTGTTGACTTAACCAACATTCCAGGCGTTATCAATACTTCTAGTAACAACATCAACGGCACAAACGGCAACGACAACCTCACAGGCACTCCCAGCAGCGATAATATCAGCGGTTTAGACGGCGATGACACGATCGCCGGCAGACAAGGCAACGATATTCTTATCGGGGGAGGCGGCAGCGATATCCTATTTGGCGGCAAAGGTTTTGATACCCTCAACGGCGGTTTGGGCAACGATAATCTAGTCGGCGGCGCGGGCAACGATGTATTTGTTTTAGGTGCGGGATTGGGAGTTGATACAATCTCTGATTTCACCAAATCTCAAGATACCATTCAATTAATCAATGGCTTGACCTTCGGACAGCTATCAATTTCCCCTGGAACTAACGCCACATTAATTAGAGTAGCCAGCAGCGGTGAAGTTTTAGCTTCTTTGACAGGCGTTGCTCCAAACCTCATCGGCTCTGAAGATTTCGTCTCTGTTTAGAGATGGTAAACAGTCATTTGTTAAATCACTTTTACTCAGAAAAATATCATGTTTAAACTTAGCAAACAATCACTCGCATTAATAGGCACATTTATGGCAGTTTTGCAACCAGCATTTCCCGCTAATTCACAAGAAAGTAACAGCGAATTTAGCAAACTTTAATCCTTATTAGAAGCCGAAAAATGGTACGAAGCAGATCAAGAAACAGTCTCTCTGATCCGCAACAACTCCGCTAATCTGTCTTGTCCGAACCTCCGGGCGATCGATCAAATGTGGATGCGATCGAGCAATGGCAAGTATGGATTGACTCCACAGTTAGAGATTTGGCAGAAAGTGGGCGGTTCTAACTGTCGAACTTGCGAAGGTCAAATTCAAGATTTTAGCAAGCAAGTAGGATGGAACATGAGCTCGCAAGTAAGTCCTATACCAGGGGAGTTTCCAGCCCAGTATCCAACTGTTGCTTCATTAAGTTGGCAAAGTTATGTTGACAGCGATAAAAGCATAACAAGGTACAGTCTTTTTGCGGGCGCGCAGACATGGCAAGCGTGGAGGGTTACAGAATTTAACCTGTTTTCTGCTTTTGCCAATTGCGGCAAGTAACAGTTGTAGGGCGGGCAATGCCCAGACTTCCACGTCGGAGTCGGGATGCGATTTCTCGATCGCCTCGGCTTTTCAACCTAAAATCTCAAATCTCAAATCTAAAATAGTAGGACTATGGCATTCGCCAAATTTTAATAGTGCGATCGGGACTGCCGGTCACAAAAGTCTTGCTATCTCTGGAAATAGCAACAGAACTCACAAACTGAGTGTGACCAGAAAGAGTGCTTCTTTCTTTTCCCGTCTTCAAATCCCAAACTATAATATCTTCGCCCCCGCTGATCAAAGTCCGGCTGTCCGGGCTAAAGGCGATCGTCCTCACCGAGCTCGAATGCCCTTTAAAAGTGCGGGTGCGCTTCCCGTCTTGGACGTTCGACAAACGGATCGTATTGTCGGTGCTAGCACTAGCCACTATTTTCCCGTTCGGGCTAAAAGCCACAGCAGTAACGGGGCCCCGGTTACCTGTGATAATTCTTCTGACTTCACCGGTGGCGAGATTCCACAAACGCACAGTCTTGTCCTCACTGCCGCTAGCGAGAGTTTTACCATCCCCGCTCAAAGCGATCGCGTTTACTCCTCCGGCGTGGCCGCTCAAAGTCCGCAACCTGCTGCCGGTTCTGACATTCCACAAGCGAACAGTTTTGTCATCGCTGCCGCTAGCCAGAGTTTGACCGTCCCTGCTAAAAGCGATCTCGTTGACGGTGGCTTTGTGAGCGGCAATCGTCCGCATCCGTCGCCCCGTCTTCAAATCCCAGAGAATCACATTATTGTCGTCGCCCCCACTGGCCAAAATCGAGCTGTCCGGGCTCACCGCCACCGTCTTGACCGATTTTTTAGAATGCACCGAATTGAGAGTCCGCACTAGGCGTCCCGTCCTCACATTCCAAATTCTAATCGTCCCAAAGCTTGCGCTCACCAAAGTTTTACCGTCAGGCGACAGGGCGATCGCATTTACACTCCCAACATTATCCAAACTTTTTTGCAAAAAATGAGTGGTAGGTAAAGTAGAAAGCAGCCACACCGGGTTTGCCGGAAACACCCCGTAACGCAGCGAACCGTAAATTTGAGACGCGCCAACACTCACCATCAAAACAGCCGTGCCCGCCAGCAACTTCTTTTTCCAATCAAAAACATCTTTATCGGTCTTGTTCAATCCCGAATTCAGAGGTCTGAGGCGGTTCATGGAACTCTGCTTCTTCGCCCCAGACGGCCCGGCAGTTCCGCGAATTTTAGTTTGCCCCGTCGTCGGCAACTGAGTGGGCAACTGACTTTCAGCGCCGTCGAGATTAATTTCCTCCAAGCACTGCAAAACCATCTGCGGGCTTTGAGGTCGATTGCCCGGAAAAGGCGCCATCAGATAATCGATTACATTAGCCACGGCGTCGGAAACCTGAGGAGCTCCTTTGCGCCACATTAATCTGCCCGTGCGCGGGTTCTCTGGAAACGCAGTCGGTGGCTTTCCAGTCAGCAAATAAACAAAAGTGCGCCCCAGAGCAAAAAAATCTGACTGGGGAACAGCCTTACCATTTGTTTGTTCGGGCGGCGTGTAGCCGGGGGAAACAATACCAGTCACATTTTGCCCCTGGCCCACCTTAGCGAAATAAGTCGCCGACACTTCCCGAGCAGTCCCGAAGTCAATCAGCACTAACTGCCCGTTTGGCTTGCACATAATATTGTGCGGCTTGATATCCCGATGGAAATAGTTGAGGCGGTGAACTTGGTCTAAAATTTCCGACAGTTGTTTGAGCCAGTTCACAGCTTGTTCTTGACTGATGGGGCGGCCCCGATGTTTCAGCCAGTCTTGCAAATTGGCCCCAGCAATTTTCTCCATCACGAGGCAGTGAAAAGACTCTGTGCTGTGAGCGGGCGTAAATATAAAATAACCGTCGCGATCGACTTTTGGAATACCTGGATGTCTGAGCCTGACCAACACGTCGGCTTCTTGCTTAAACAGTTCTACAGCTTTGGGATGTTCTTTCAGCAGGACTTTGAGCACTCTTCGGGCGCCGTTGTCGTCCACTTCAAATGTTCTGCCAAAGCCGCCGCCTCCGAGAGGCGCGACTAGCCGATATCGACCTTGCAACAAAAGTTCTGACCCGCAGTGGATACACACGGATTTACCAGAGTTGGCTGGATCGGAGGGATTCGGGCATTTGGGATTGAGGCAATAACTCACAGAAGCCACATAACCCTGATTGAGGTTGCTCTATCAAGTTTTACTTTGACACTGCTCTACAAAACTTGGCTAAACTTATCTAAGCTTCACCATTCAACTAGAAGTATTTTCTAGAGGGTCTGATTCCTGCTTCTGCCAAGAGAGTCGGCTCTTACTTGTCCACAGGCGTAAATTCGGGTGGAGCAGCACCCTATTTTTGAAGTCTCTACAACTATTTATTATTGTGGAAGCTTTTAGCCATTGTTTAACCATTATTTTCAACCAATTTAACGAATCGTGGTATCCCGTTCGACCTTTTTATAGGCTGGCCAGTTTTAAATCGACCGTCGTTTACTCTTCCAGAAAATTTTTCCTGCAGATTTTGGGCATTATTCTGAGAATGTTGCACAAAACTGCGCCTCTGTCAATATGCTTGTCATAAGTAGCTCGGAGGAAGTTTAATCAAGTATTAAGCGATTAGATTAACCTCTGTGCACTCTTGGTGAGTGAGATTTTTGATTCAGCTTGCGTTACTTGCCTTGACAAGATTACTCAAGCCGCATTAGAGGTGTCTTTTCTAAAATCGTTAATTCTGGTATGGCATACCGTATTTGATTAGTCCTCTTTAAATCTAGTTCGGTTTTTGTTCAAATACGAGTTTTCCTAGACGGCAACACCGTGTTTGTGGGACAACGTACTCAACAATAAGAGTACGAGGTTTTACTTTGTCTAGTTAGACTCAATTTTCAACTTATGACGATCGTAGCACACCTAGTAAAAGACTCATCAGCACCCTTGATTGAAATCTTCCAACGTCTCTGAAGTCTAGCGAGACTAAAGCCTCGCTAGACTTCAGCCTCCCGTGTTTTTGTATAACCGGTGGCCGTGGGATCTAACGATCGGCTTGAGGGCAAAGGTTTTATTGTTTGTCACAGCCGATCGAGGTCACAAATCCCTGATGACAGCACATAATGTATAAACACACCAGAACTAATAACGAGAGAGCAGCCACATTTCAATTGTACGATCGCAACCACCACTCTCGAAGAAAGAAGTGAGAGTGGGATAGTGGGCGAGTGAGGGAGTGAAAAAATCTGCCTTCTTCCCTCTTCCCTCTTCCTTCTTCCTTCCCGATAAGAAAGCCTTTTACACAAGTCCCTCAATTACCGGATGGAAGTAGAAAGCCAGCGCCAAAACCGTATAAGCTGCCAACAGCAAAGTACCTTCGAGCCAGTTAGAATTGCCGTCAGAACTGATAGAATTGGCGATCAGCACCGACACCGCAACCGCTACAAGTTCAAACGGGTTAAAATTCAAGTCCATCGGTTTGCCCAAGACAAAACCTGCCAAAACCAACACCGGGGCCACAAACAAAGCAATTTGCAAACTCGAACCCACGGCCACAGAAACCGACAAATCCATTTTATTTTTCATCGCCACCGTCACCGCCGTCGTATGTTCGGCAGCATTGCCAATAATCGGCACTAAAATCACCCCGGTAAACAGTGATGTCAGTCCCAAACGCGCTGTCGCTTCTTCGAGAGTACCCACCAACAGTTCTGACTCGACAGCTACCATCAGGGTACAGGCCAATAGCACCCCAATCCACAGCGGCAGATTGACTTTGTGGTCAGGACTGTCTGGTGCTAAGTTATTTTCGGCTAAATCTTCAAGCATTTCTATTTCTGCCACCCCTGCATCGTACAGATAACTGTGGGTTTTCATCGAAAACAGCAGCGTCAGCACGTAGACGACAATCAGCACTACAGCGACAGCGCTAGAGAGGTTCTGCATAGTTTCTGCGGGGATGCCAATAGAGGTGGCATTAACTGCAGTTGGCACCAAAATGGCAATCACGGCTAAGTTCATCGCTGAAGCATTTAACCGGGCGACTGTCGGCTGAAAATCTTGTTCTTTGTAGCGCAAGCCGCCCAGCAGCATCGCCAATCCCATCACCAGCAGCAGGTTGCTCATAATTGAACCGGTAATGCTGGCCTTAACAACATCTATTAGTCCGGCGTTGAGGGCGACGATGCCGATAATCAGTTCCGTGGCATTTCCAAAGGTAGCGTTCAGCAAACCCCCCAAATTGGCACCTAGGACGACGGCGATTTCTTCGGTGGCCGTCCCCATCCACGCGGCTAGGGGGATGATGGCTAAAGCCGAGGTGACGAAGATTGTGGAGGGTTCCCAGCCGAGAAAGTGTCCGGCGATGGAAACCGGGATAAATAACAGCAGGCTGGAAATTATTGTATTTGTGTTTAGCATTTAGATTCTCAAAAGCTGCCAACCGTCAATCATAGCCTGTGACCAAATGAAAAAAAGGGTGAGGGCTTGGGATTTGGGTGTTCGCTTAAAGCTGAGGGTGGGCGAGCGGGCGATCGCTGCATTGCCGCTTTCACAGATGTGACAAACTAAGAAAGCGATTTGTTTAGCCGATCGGTTCAATGGATTTTTGTATTCGATTAGCTTCCTTAGAAGACATTCCTAAGCTGACAACTTTAATTCCTGATTCTGCTAGAGCTTGTGCCTGCAGGCTACTACACTTCAGAGCAGATTGAAGGCGCACTGGGGATAGTTTTTGGGGTTGACAGTCAACTGATTCTAGACCAAACATACTTTGTTGCTCAGAACAATCACCAAATTGTTGGTTGCGGTGGTTGGAGTAAGCGTAAAACGCTTTATGGAGGTGATTCAGGCAAAAATAATCTAGAAGACAGCCTCCTCAACCCAGACAGCGACTCGGCAAAGATTCGTGCATTCTTTGTTCATCCAGCATGGGCACGTCGAGGAATTGGAAGTCAGATTATGCGAGTATGTGAACTGGCTGCTGAGCGTGCTGGATTTAAGGAAGTTGAGATGATTGCGACGCTAGCGGGAGAGCCATTTTACACAAAATTTGACTATCAGGTGATTGAGCGCTTTGAAATTTCTCTCCCAAACAGTCAGTTTCTCCCCGCTGTCCGTATGTTTAAGAGCTTTGGGCGCAGCCCGTAAAATATGAGGGATAATAAAATCAGTTTCGCTTAAATGCGATCGTAAATCAATGAGATGACAAAAAAAGCAAATAATTATCAGCCATGTCAATAAAAGTAGATTTTTTCAAAGTAGAAGTCGTCCCCCACGATCCAAATTGGCGAAGCGCCTTTGAAACTGAGTCGAAACTGATTGCACTTGCACTTAGGGAAAATGTGGTTGCTATACATCACATTGGTAGCACAGCCATTCCACAAATTCATGCAAAGCCGATTATCGATATGCTAGTTGAGGTTAAAGATATTCTTAAAATCGATACACAGAGTTCAGAAATGGAGGCATTAGGTTATCAAGCAATGGGTGAGTTTGGGATATCCGGTCGTCGTTATTTTCGCAAGGATAGAACCCACCACATTCACAGTTTTGAAGTTGGTTCACCGCAGATAGAGCGCCACTTAGCGTTTCGAGATTATATGATTACCCATTCGGAAGCCGCGCAGGAATACAGCGAACTAAAGAGAAAACTTGCCAAAAAATACCCTGATAATATTCAGGCGTACATGGACGGAAAAGATGGGTTCATTAAAACAATCGATCTGAAAGCGGCAAAGTGGCGAGCATCTCATTAAAATTATGATATTGGAAGTGGCAATTCTTGATGTTAAGCCTAATATGACTGGAGCAACATAACATATGAGTGATATCGGTCTCACACACATCGCACTGGGGAGCATCCCGCTTTTTAACTAAGCATACCTACCCATTTTAATCTCATTATTTAAATATGCACATCTGAGTCTTAA